>CALULJ010000017.1 GCA_944321445.1 uncultured Collinsella sp. | reverse complement strand
GACAAAATGTCTCCTCTCACCCCCGTCCCCAGAGAGGACAAAATGTCTCCTCTCACCCCCGTCCCCAGAGAGGACAACGACGCACTTCTCCCCTGGGGAGAAGTGCGTCGCAACACAACAAAGGAGACGGCCCGCCGTAGTGCCCGAGATTCGCCTGAAAGAGGAGCGAGCACGCCTGGCGTGCGGCGAGCGACGATTGAAGGCGAAGGTCGGGTGCTACGGCGGGCCGGTCGGGTTGAGGGGAGCTACCTCAGCTGCAGCCGGTGGTGGTCCCGCAGTCCATGCAGACTTTGCAGGTGCCGTTTTGGACCATGCGCGAGCTGCCGCAGTTGGGGCAAGTGCTGCCATCGTAGAGGCGCTCGCCGTGGATGGCGGTATCGTGCACGGCTTTGTTCACGAACGCCGCCGTATAGCGGTCTTTGCTGTCGAAGGTGCCGGTCTCCTCGAGCAGCTCATCCTGCTTGGCGGCCGTGAGGCGCGAGATCTCCTCGTCGCTCACCGCGGGCTCGTCGTCAAACAGCGGGTCGGGCGCCGCGGGCGCCGCGGCCGCCGGCGCGGGCACGGCTCCCGCCACCTGCGCCCAGCCCTCAGGTTTCACCTGCACGCGCGTGAAATCGCCCATCTCGATGTCAATCACCTTGGAGATAAGATCCGAGATGGAGTTCACGTACTTGATGTAGGGATGGCTCTGCACGAAGCCGTAGGGCTCGTACATCTGACCGCGCAGCATCTTGGAGATGCGCTCCGCCGGAATGCCGTACTGCAGCATGACCGAGATGGTCTTGGACAGCGAGTTGAGCAGCCCCATGATGGTCGTGCCCTCGCGGTCGGTGGTGACGAACAGCTCGGAGATGTCGTCGTCCTCGTTGCGGTTCACGGTGGTATAGATCTTCACACCGTCGATCTGCGCCAGGTGCGTGTGCCCGCTACGGATACCCATGATGCGGCGGCGCTCCGCTGCCGGCTTCACGCTCGCCAGCTGCTCCTTTGCACCGCGCGCGTACTCGAGCAGCGCCTCGTAGGACAGCTCGCCCAGGTCCTTCTCCCCTGTGCCTTCCGTCAGCGAGGTGTTGAGCGGCTGGGCGTTCTTGGAGCCGTCACGGTAAAGCGTGATGCCCTTGCAGCCGGTCTTCCAGGATAGCATGATGACATCCTTGAAGTCCTGAACCGTGGCGGAGTTGGGCAGGTTGACCGTCTTGGAGATGGCGCCGGAGATGAGCGGTGTCATGGCAGCGACCATGAGCACGTGTCCACGCGGGTCAATGTAGCGCTCACCGGTTCCGCAGGTGTTGGCCGTGTCGAAGATAGCCAAGTGCTCGTCGCGCAGATGCGGGGCGCCCTCGATCTTGCCATCGACGATCATGCCGGCGTCGTCGGTCGCCTGCACGTAGGCCAAGATCTCCTCGACCTCATCCTCGGCATAGCCCAGGTGGCGCAGCGCATCCCCGATGACCGGGTTGGCGATGGTCATGAAGCCGCCGCCCGAGAGCTTCTTGTAGATCATGTGGCTGAAGAACGGCTCGATGGAGGTGGCGCCGCAGTCCATGGCAAACGAGATGGTGCCCGTCGGGGCCATGACGCTCACCTGCGCGTTGCGGTATCCGTACTTCTCGCCGAGCTCCTCGGCACGCTTCCACGACGCAACGAGCGCCTGGGAGAGGTTGCCAGCGCCCACCTGCTCCAGCAACGCCAAATCCACCGCGGGCGGCTGCACCGTCAGGCGCTCGTAGGTGTCCGTGCGCGCGCCGGCCACGCGAGCGTGGTTGCGGATGACGCGCATCATATGCGGACGGTTGAGCTCGAAGCAATCGAACGGGCCCACCTTGGCAGCCATCAGCGCCGAGACCGCATAGCTGCGGCCGGTGAGCGTACCCACGAGCGCCGCGCCCAGGGCACGAGCCTCGGGGGAATCGTAGGGCACGCCGCTCGCCATGAGCAGGCTCGCCAAGTTGGAGAGGCCAAGGCCCGTCGCGCGGAAGCGGTAGGTGCGGCGCGCGATATCGCGCGTGGGGAACTGGCCCCACTCGATCGAGGCCTCGAGCGCCAGCTGTGCGATGTCGATGGCGTGCTCGTAGCCGTCGACGTCAAACGCGCCGGTGGCGGGGTCGAAGAAGCGGTAGACGTTGATGGAGCCCAAATTGCAGCTCGAATCGTCCAAAAATGCGTACTCGCCGCAGGGGTTGGTGGAATTCAGACGGTTGTAGGGCGCGCCCACCTGGCCGTCCTCGCCCGCAGGGCAGGTATGCCACTCGTTGAACGTATCGGAGAACTGCGGAGCGGGATCGGCGCAGCGCCAAGCGCTCTCGTTGAACACATCCCAAATGTGCGCGACCGACACGTCGCTGTCCTTGCTGGGGTCGACGCGCCCGCGCAGGCGGTAGGTGGCATCGGGGTCGGCATCGAGGTTGTCGACCTTCTTCATGAACTCGTTGTCGATGCGCAGTGAGTTGTTGGAATTCTGGCCCGACACGGTGGCGTAGGCCTCGCCGTTGATATCGCCGTCGTAGCCCATCTTCATAAGGGCAAGCGCCTTGTCCTCCTCGTGCGCTTTCCAGGTGATGAACTTCTCGATATCGGGATGGTTGATGTCCAGGCACACCATCTTGGCCGCACGACGGGTGGTGCCGCCGCTCTTGATGGCATCGGCATTGCGGTCGAGACCACGTAGGAAACTCATGACGCCGCTCGACACACCGCCGCCCGACAGCCTCTCGCCTTCGGCACGCAGCGCGGAAAAGTTGGAGCCGGTACCCGAGCCGCCCTTGAACAGCTTCGTCTCGGTCACGAACTCGTCGGAGATGGAATGGTCGCCCAGCAGCTTATCCTCGACGGACACGATGAAGCAGGCGCTCGCCTGGGTGCGCGTGTACTGGTCGGCGGACTCCACGACCTCGCCTGTCGTCGGGTCGATGTAGAACATGCCCTGCGGCTCGCCCTTGATACCATACGAGCGCTCGAGACCCGTGTTGAACCACTGCGGGGAATTGGGGGCGAAGCGCTGGTCAAGGATCATGTAGACGAGCTCGTCGTAAAGAATCTGCGCCTGCTCGCCTTCCTCCACCAGGCCTTCTTCAATCAGCGCGGCAACCCAGAAATCGACCATGCGGTGCGCAACCTGGCGCATCGAGGTCTCGTGGCCGCAGCCCGGCACGCCGGCACGGCGGAAATACTTCGACGCGATGATGTCCACGGCGTTTTGCGAATAGCGCGCAGGAAATTCCAGATCGTGCATGTCGCAGAGGACCTTGCCCGTTTTGTAGTCGGTGAGGTGCACGTCGCGGGTCGTCCACTCGAAGAGATCGTATACGGTTTTGCCAGCGTTTTCAGGCTGATCGAGAGCTGCCGTGAACCGTCGCGTGATGAGTTCGTCGATCGTGTTGGCCATGAGCTACCTCGCTTTCATCGGGTAGGTAAAGTGTGTCACGTTGCGTGGACATAGTTTTGAGCTGGCGCGGCACAGCGGTGGCCAGCGATACCGATTCTATCAAGGCAAGCTTGAAGGTTTGCCAACATATTGTTTCCATCTGCGAACGGTAGCACAATATGTTGTGTTTACGGATGATAAACGTGCAGGCCGTATCACTGAGCCGCAGCTCAGGCGAGCACTGCATGTTGACCGGGCCGAGCGCGCACTACCGTTGGCGGAGCCGCCTCCTCAATCGGCAACTGATGTGGGACGGAATAGACGGCCCGCCTTGTTCCCGTGCTGACTTGTTCTGTAGGGGGTCGTTGATTTCTACTTGCCGTTTCGTTCACTAACTTGCTCGAATCAACCGAGTTAGCGAACGAAACGGCAAGTAGAAATTGCAGACCCCCCATCTGGGAAAAAAGTGCCTGTCCCTATTTTCCCATGTAGCGGCCGGTGATGGAGTCTGCGCAGGCAGCGACTTGGTCGGGCGTGCCGGCGCAAACGATGCGGCCGCCACCCTCGCCGCCACCCGGGCCCATGTCGATCACGTAGTCGGCATTCGCGATCATGTCGAGGTCGTGCTCAATTACCACGACGGTGGCGCCGTTGTCGATCAGCCGCTGCAGCACGCGCAGCAGCACTTCGACGTCGAGCGGATGCAGGCCGATCGTGGGCTCGTCGAACACAAACAGCGCATCGCCCTGTTTGCGCGTGAGCTCGCTCGCCAGCTTCAGGCGCTGCGCCTCGCCGCCCGAAAGCGCCGGTGTGGCCTCGCCGAGCGTAAGGTAGCCTAGGCCCAAATCGTGCAGAACCTGCAGTTTTGCCTTGGCGGTACGCAGATTCGTCTCGGCCAGCACCTCCGCCGCCTGGTCGACCGTGTAGGACAGCAGCTCAGGCAACGAGATATCGCCTGCGAGCTTGATGCCGTACGCCGCGCGGGCATAGCGCGAACCGCCGCACTCGGGGCAGGGAATGTCGACGTCGGGCAGAAACTGCACGTCGAGCGATATCTGCCCGGTGCCGTCGCACGTGGAGCACCGCAGCGATCCGGTGTTGTACGAGAACGCGCCCGCCTTGAGGCCGGCCTCACGTGCCTCGGGCAGTTTGGCATACGCCCGGCGCAGGTCGTCGAGCACGCCCGAATACGTTCCCACCGTGGAACGCACGTTGGCGCCGATGGGCGTGGCGTCGATAAGGTTCGCGCGCAAGATTCCGTCGGCATCCACGGCGCGCACGTGCGCCGGCAGCTGCTCGCCCGCAATAGCGGCGCGCAGTCCGGGGATGAGGCTCTCCAGCACGAGGGTGGTCTTGCCCGAACCCGACACTCCGGTCACCGCGGTGAGCCTGCCGCGCGGGATATCGACGGATAACGGCTTCACCGTGTGGATTGCGTCCGTATCCAAGTGAATTGCGCCCTGCTCGAACACCGATTCCGTCGCCGCGCGCTCGCGCACGCGCACAGAGCGTGTGCCCGACAGGAACGGCCCGATGCGCGTTTCGGGCGCAGCCTCTACCTCTTCCACCGTGCCTTGCGCGATGACGCGCCCGCCGTCCGCACCCGAGCCGGGACCAATCTCAATCAGATGGTCAGCCTGGCGAAGCACGCGCACGTCATGGTCCACGAGTACCACCGAGTTGCCATCGGCAAGCAGGTCGTCCACCACGCCGAGCAGGCCCTCCACGTTGGAAGGGTGCAGCCCGATCGACGGCTCGTCCAGCACATAGAGCACACCACAGGTCCGGTTGCGCACCGCGCGCGCCAACTGCACGCGCTGGCGCTCGCCGGTGGAAAGCGTCGAGCTCGCACGGTCGAGCGAGAGGTAGCCCAAACCCAGCTGCTGCAGGCGCTCCATGGGCTCGACCATCTCCGCGCAAATGGCCTGCGCCATAGCCTGCATGTCAGAAGGCATCAGGCCGGGCACCGTGGGCACCCAAGCTGCAAGCTCGTCGAGCGTCATGGACGTCGCGTCGGCAAGCGTCATGCCATCGACCATCGGCCCACGGGCGCGTTCGGACAGACGCGTGCCGTGACAATCCGGACACACGTCCTCCCGCAGGAACTTGGACACGCGCGCCAGGCCCTTTTCGTCCTTCGCCTTGGAAAGCGCGTTTTCCACCGTATATACCGCGTTAAAGTACGTGAAATCGAGCTCTGCGAAGTCGTCGCCCTTCTTCGATTGGTACAGGATGTGCTTCTTTTCCGCCGGCCCGTGGAACACGATGTCGCGCTCTTCGGGCGTAAGCTGGTTGAACGGCACGTTGGTGCGCACGCCCATGGCGCCGCACACCTGCTTCATGAGATCCCACATAAGCGAACCCCAGGGCAAAACGGCGCCGTCATCGATGGAGATGGACTCGTCGGGCACGAGCGTCGCCTCGTCCACCGTGCGCACGATGCCCGTTCCGCCGCAGGTGGGGCAGGCGCCTCCGCTGTTAAAGGCGAGATCCTCCGCGCCCGGCCCCATGAATTGTACGCCGCAGACGGGGCAGGTCGTCATCTGCCCGAGGGCAACATCCATGGACGGCGGCACGCGATGGCCGTTGGGGCACACATGGCTGCCCAGGCGCGAGAACAGCAGGCGCAGGTAGTTGAGTAGCTCGGTCGAGGTGCCGAATGTGGAATGCACGCCGGGGATGCCGGGACGCTGACGCAACGCCAGGGCTGCCGGCACATGCAGGACCTCGTCCACCGTAGCGCGGCCGGTCTGCGCGATGCGCCGGCGCGTGTAGGTGGACAGCGCGTCCAGATAGCGGCGCGACCCTTCCGCGTAAAGCGTGCCGAGCGCCAGCGAGCTCTTGCCCGAGCCGGACACGCCGGCGATGCCCACAAGCTGACCGAGTGGGATATCGACATCGATGTTCTTGAGGTTGTGGACGCGAGCGCCGCGCACCTGGATATGCGTTGGCTGCTCGTAGCTCGTACGCTTCATGGGCTCCCCTTTCGTGCTACCCTCAAGTATAGGGAAACGCTCCCGCGTGAAATCACCCCAGGGGTTTTGCACATGTGCAAAACCCCTGGGGTGATTTCACGCGGGAGCGCTGAGGTACAATCCAGTCAGACAACGAGAGGAGCGGCATGGACATCAACACGATCGCGCAGATGGCAGGCGTGTCGCGCGCCACGGTGTCACGCTACCTGAACGACGGCTATGTATCGCAGGAGAAGCGCGCGGCCATCAAACGCGTGATCGATCAGACCGGATATGTCCCCTCTCGCCAGGCGAAAACGCTGCGTACCGGCAAAACGGACGTTGTGGGGGTCATCATCCCTAAAATCAACTCCGCATCGATCTCGCGCATGGTCGCCGGCATCACACGGGTTCTCAACGATGCGGGCTACCAGATCTTGCTCGCCAACACCGACAACGACGCGTCGCGCGAGATTGGCTTTTTGCGCCTGTTCACCGAGCGCCGCCAGGTCGACGGCATCATTTTGATGGGCACGGTATTCACGCCGGAACACCAAACCGCGTTAAAGGAATGTCGCGTGCCCGTTGTCATCCTCGACCAGCTTTTGGCCGGATGGCCCTGCGTGCACCAAGATGACTACGCCGCCACGCGCGAGATTGCCGACCTTGTTTTGGAAACCTCCAAAGCCCCCGGCTACATAGGCGTTTTGGAAGAGGACGTCTCGGCCGGCGAACTGCGCCATCGCGGATTTTTGGACAGCTGTGCCGCACGCGGCGTCGATGTGGCCGAAGATGCGCAGGCCGTAGCCGAATTCACCGTCGACTCGGGCTACTCGTGCGCCGAGGCCATTATGGGTGCACGCCCCGAGACCGACGCCCTGGTGTGCGCGACCGACTCGATCGCCTACGGTGCCCTCACCTACCTGCGCGAACACGGCATTCGCGTGCCCGAAGACGTCCAGGTTACCGGCGTGGGCGACGGCGAGCTATCGCAAATTGTGACCCCGCGGCTCACAACGGTGCACCACCATTACAAGACCTCGGGCTCCGAGGCCGCCAAAATGCTTTTGGGCCTTATGACCGGCACCGACACCGTCCCGCGCGAGATCAAGATGGGGTACGAGATCGTCAAGCGCGCCTCGACGCGGTAGCAGCTCCCCGCACTTCACACGCCCGAACACCCAACCGTTCACCGATCGGTTGGTACCGTTCATATATGAGATCGATTCCATATTAATATAGCTCCCCTTTCTCGTATATCGTTTGTTATGAGAACGATTCCATATAAAACCGTTCTCTTTGCACACGAGTGATCCATCGAAGGAGTGATCCATCGAAGAAAGGGGTTTCAATGGCACTCGATTACACCAAGGCCGCTCAAGAGGTGCTTGACGCCATCGGCGGCGCGGACAACGTCGTTTCGGCTGCGCACTGCGCAACGCGCCTGCGCCTCGTGCTGGCCGACGACTCCAAGGTCGACCAAGCGGCCGTGGATAACGCCTTGGGCGCCAAGGGCAACTTCCAGGCTTCCGGCCAGCTGCAGGTGATCTACGGCACCGGCACCGTCAACAAGGTCTACGACGAGTTCATCCGCCTTGGCAACATCACCGCAGCCACCAAGGCCGAGGCCAAGGCCGCCGCAGCCGAGCAGCAGAAGAACCCGTTCATGCGCGCCATCAAGCTGCTGGGCGATGTCTTCGTGCCCATCATTCCCGCCATCGTGGCCTCCGGCCTGCTGCTGGGCATCCTATCGGCGCTCTCGTTCATGGACTCCAACGGCTTCATCACGCTCGACACCAACAACGCCTGGTATCAGATCCTGAACCTCGTCTCCAACACGGCGTTCACCTTCCTGCAGATCCTGATCGGCTACTCCGCGGCGAGCGCCTTCGGCGCCAATCCATACCTCGGCGCCGTCATCGGCATGCTGCTCATCAACCCGGGCCTGCAGAATGCCAACACCGTGGCCACCGAGGGCGTGCAGCAGACTTTCACCGTCATCCCCGGCCTGTACTCCATCGAATGGACCGGCTATCAGGGGCACGTCATCCCCATCGTCATAGCCGCCGGCATCCTCGCCTTTATCGAGAAGCGCCTGCACAAGATCGTGCCCGAGGCCTTCGACCTGTTCGTGACGCCGCTCGTCTCGGTGGCGGCCACGGCCTACATCGTCATGCTCGCCGTCGGCCCCGTCTTCGTGTGGGCTGAGAATGCTATCCTCGGCGCCATCCAGCTGCTGCTCACCCTGCCGCTCGGCCTCGGCTCCCTCATCATGGGCGCCCTGTACGCACCGACCGTCGTCACCGGCATCCACCAGATGTACACCACCATCGACCTCGGCCAGATCGCGAGCTACGGCGTGACCTACTGGCTGCCGCTCGCCAGCGCCGCGAACATCGGCCAGGCCGGCGCCGCGCTCGCCGTGGCCATCAAGACCCGCGACGTCAAGATCCGCTCCCTGGCGCTGCCCTCCTCGCTCTCCGCGTTCATGGGCATCACCGAGCCGGCCATCTTCGGTGTGAACCTGCGCTTCTTCAAGCCCTTCGTGGCCGGCTGCATCGGTGGCGGCCTGGGTGCCATGTTCGCCTCCGTCGCCGGCCTGGCCGCCTCGGGCACCGGCGTCACCGGCATCTTCGGCATCCTGCTGTGCCTGAACCAGCCCGTGCAGTACATCATCATGTTCGCCATCGCAGGCATCGTGAGCTTCGCCATCTCATTCATGCTCTATCGCGACGAGACGCCGGCCCAAGACACCGCCAGTACCACCCCGGCTGTTGAGGCCGCTCCCGCTGCGGCCGAGCCTGCACCTGCCCCCTCTGGTCCCACTCCGACCTCTGAGCCCGCTGCAGCCCTGCCCGCTTCGATCGTGGCGCCCCTCGCCGGCAATGCCATCCCCATGGAACAGGTATCTGACCCGGTCTTTGCCAGCGGCGTTATGGGCGGCGGCATCGCCATCGTTCCCAGCGAGGGCAAGCTGTACGCCCCCGCCGACGGCAAGGTGATCGTTCTCGCCGATACCAGCCACGCCGTGGGCATCGCCGCCGACAACGGCGCCGAGATCCTTATGCACGTGGGTATCGACACCGTTGGGCTTGAAGGCAAGCCCTTCACCGCGCACGTCAAGGTGGGCGACCACGTGAACGCAGGTCAGCTGCTCATGGACATCGACCTCGACTACATCCGCGCGCAGGGGCTCGACACCGTCACCCCCATCATCATCACCAACACGGCATCCTACGAGGCCGTGGAGCCGTGCGCGAACGGCCCGGTGAAGGTCGGCGACCAGGTCGTCACCGTACGCTAACTCCCGCGGTCCCGCGCATACACGCGCGCGGCCGCACACGGCCGCCCGGCACAACCGTCGGGCGGCCGCTCCTCTCGTATACGTTTCGATGCAACGACTGCAAGGAGGCACCATGGCAGATGACCGCTGGCGCATGGGATTTCATCTCATGCCGCCCATCGGCTGGCTGAACGACCCGAACGGCCTGTGCCAGCTCAACGGCGTGTACCACGTGTTTCATCAGTACAGCCCTGACTGGCCGCAGCCCGGCGCACCGCGCGGCTGGGGACATGCGACCAGCACCGATTTGGCGCACTGGGAACATCACGGTATGGTGATCAGCCCCGATACGCCCGATGAGGCATCGGGCTCCTACTCCGGCTGTGCGCTCGTGATGCCCAAGGCCGCTCCGAACGGCAGCGACGCCGTGCGCTTCTATTACACGGGCAACGTTAAGGAGCAGGGAGATTTCGACTACATCCTTACGGGCCGGCGCGCTACGCAGATTCTCATTGAGAGCGACGACGGCTTTGCGATGGGCGACAAGCAGGTTTTGCTCCGCAACGCCGACTACCCCGCGTTTTGCAGCTGCCACGTGCGCGACCCCAAGGTGTGGCGCGACGCGGACGGCACCTGGTGGATGATCCTGGGCGCCCGCGACGTCGAGAGCACGGGCCTTGTGCTCGTACTGCGCTCCAAAGACGGCTATACCTGGGAAAATGCTCACCAGGTCCGCTCCGACGCGCCGTTTGGCTTCATGTGGGAGTGTCCCGACCGCGTGGTGCTGGACGGCAACACCTACCTCTCCTGCTGTCCCCAGGGTATGCAGGCCTATCCCTGGTCGCACGGCCTGCGCGACCAGGCGGGTTACTTCCCGCTTCCCGCCGGATGCGATCTAAGCGATGCAGATTCCGCCGTTCGTGCCGATGAATTCGCGCTGTGGGATAACGGCTTTGACTTCTATGCCCCGCAGACGTTTACGGATGCACAGGGCCGCACGCTGCTCATCGCCTGGATGGGCATGCCCGAAGCGCCGTATGTGAGCGCACCGAACGATCTTACCTGGTGCCACTGCCTGACCGTCCCGCGCGTACTTTCGCGCCTGGAGGACGGAAGCATCGCGCAGCAACCGGCCCCCGAGCTCAAGGTCCTGCGCGGCGAGAAGGTCGAGCTGGCCGGCGCGGGCACCTCGGCGCTTCTTGAGCACCGCGCCGATATAGAGGTCGACGGTATCGACGGCCCGTTCTTCCTCACCCTCGACGATGCGCTCGAGATTGCCTACGACGGCAGTGCATTCACGCTGCGCTTCCTGGATACCGAGGGCGTCGGCGCCGGTCGAACCTTCCGCAACTCCGCGCTTGAAGCCCTGCACGACCTGCGCGTGCTGGTTGATGACTCGGCCGTTGAGGTCTTTGCGAACGGAGGCCGCCTGGCACTGGCCACGCGCTGGTTCCCCACAGCCGACGCGCTGCGCGTATCCCTTGAGGGCACGTGCTCCGCAGCCGTCGCATGGCCCATGGGCGACGGCGTGCGCGCAACGTATACGCAGTAGCTGCCATACCCGCCTGCCCGCACACAAAGCGGCCGGCTTCCGCCCGATTGTGCGGAAGCCGGCCGCTTTTTTTCCTTTGGGTGGGACAAACGGTTAATCGTCTCCCCCACCGAAGATCTCCATGATGTCACCCAAGGCGGACAGCGGGCTGTTTTTCTTCTTCGCCTTGTAATCCTTGCGCGCGTAATCGTGATAGTCGCGATGGTCGTGGCTGTCACGACGGTCGCGGTCGTCGCGGCGCTCGTCATATACCGCGTATTCGTGCTGCGCCCCGCGAGCGCGCTCGACGATCTTGTCCAGCTCGCCGCGATCGAGCCAAATGCCGCGGCACTCGGGACAGTAGTCGATCTCAACGCCGTTTTTCTCGGACATGAGCAGGGTAACATCTTTGCATACCGGACACTTCATGGACTCCTCAACCTTTCTGTTGGTGGGGTGTTGCCGTTACGGCATATGTACCCACCGTTGAGGTGTCGGTATTCCCACAACAGCAAGAAGGCTGCCCTGCCACTCCTTTATGGGGAGGCGGGGCAGCCGAACCGTGCGCTGCGGCACCATGCCGGAAGGGCCTTTCCCCTTACAGATCGAGCCGCTTGGCCGCAAACGCCTCCACAAGCAGCGTGATGCCGCCGACGATAAGATAGGCGGCCAGCAGGTAGCCCAGCACCAAGCTCGAAAAGACCGGCATGAGGATGAAGACGATGCCCAGCACGATATTGAACACGCCTGTTACCGTGCCCATTGACGCATGGGGCATGCGGAAGTACTTCATTTGGCGCGCAAACGAGATGCGCTCGACGCCAGTGAGAATGAAGAGGAAGGCCAGCAGGTACACCAAGGTGCCCGCGGTGAGAACAGCGGGAAGCGCGAGGAACATGATGCCCAACAGGCCGTTGAGGATGCCCGAGACCACCAGCGCCGAGTTGCGGAACAGCTCCGGGGTCTTGATGTACGCATACACCTGCGCCACGCCGTGAACCACTAGCGCCACACCCGCAACCAGTTGAATTGCGGCGTACAGGCTGTACGGTGCGGCAATGGCGAACACGCCGGCGAGCACGAGCACCGCGCCCCAGGCGATCATCGCCGTCTTGGTGCGTTTGACCTGCGCGTTCCACCGGCCCACGAAATCTTTTTTGTAGTCGAATCTGGAATCGAACATCTGCATGGTGCTCACCTCGAACATCGGCGGCCCCTTGCACGAAACCCAAGGAGCCATAAGGGTGATGCTCTTCTACCCTCACAGGAATTCCTAATCAGGCGACGAGAAACCCGCTGATACCCCATATTTCCTACATGCTAAATAGGTTTATAGCGTTGAAAGGCACAGGCATAGCGCTAGCGGCCTTGGTAACAGATCCTCAACGGCCCCACCATGTCGAACAGGTAAGCGGCTTAGTTGGTGACGCGCACCTCGTTGACCACCGACAGCGAAACGCTTGCGCAGGTCACATCGGCAGCAAGCAGGTCTTTATTGAGCTGCTGCACCGAGGGGCGCACACCGGTACCGGCGATCTGTACGTACAGGTTGCCCGCATCGTCGTAATCGAGACTTTTAACCCGATACGATGTGTCCGACAGCCACGATGCCGTCACGTCTTGAATAAGGCGCTCGTATTCCGAGGTCCGCACCACGCTCATGCTTGTATTGAGCAGCAGCGCCAGCACGACCGCAGCGGCAATGCCCACCAGCACGTACCACAGCTTACGCGCCTGCTCGCCCACACTCGAGAACTGACGCGCACCTAGGCCCATGAGCAGAAACACAGCCGCTCCGGTAATTTGGATGGCAACGTAATTGGTTATGAACAGCAGAAACGCGCCCAAGGCGGCATCGGGCGCACCCTCGTAGAGCGCCGCACCCACCACGCACAGGGGCGGCACGATGGAAGCGGAAATGGCGATGCCGGGTACCGCATCGGGAATATCGCTGCGCACCGATGCCAACGCGGCGACGAACCCCGAGGCGAGCGCGATGATGAGATCGACCAAACGCGGGGACACGCGGGCGAGCACCTGGGAATTGGTCTCCATATCTACAGCCACCGGAATCACCGCCGTGAGCGCCGCAGATACCAAAACCACCAGGCACATGCCCGCAACGGTGATCAGCAGCGCACGGATGGCGGCAAGCGGGCGGCCCAGGGCCGTAGCGAGCGCCGTGCCCAACATGGGCGACATGAGCGACGCCACGAGCATAGCGCCGATGATGGTCGTAGCAGAGTCTGCCGCAACGCCGGCGGTAGCGATAACGGTCGCCGCAAGCAGCCGCAGCGCAAACGAGGAGTACTGACGGCACGGGTTGTCGATCAAGATGAGCGTCGATCGCTCGGCGTTGCGCAAGACATCGAGATCGAGCGGTCCTCCCAGCAGCATCTTCGATATCGCGTTCATGGCCCACCCTTCCGTTGCCTTCCCTGCGCACTACAGCATAGCAAGTTGGCTGTACCCCCTGCAGCGCAAAAAGGCCCCGAGGCGCGAAGCCTCGGGGCCCTTGGGCACGAAACGTCAGCTCAGCCGATACGCCTTAGATCTCAGCGTAGAGATCCTTCAGCTTCAGCAGGTGCTGATAGCGAGCCATAGCGGCCTGCTCGTTCTCGGCGAACAGCTCCTCTGCGCGCTCGGGGAAGGAGCGGAGCAGGGAGGCATAGCGGGCCTCGTTCATCAGGAAGTCCTGATAGCCGCCCTTCGGCTCCTTGGAGTCGAGGGAGAACTTCTTGCCGACCTCGGCAGCCGGGTTGAAGCGGAAGAGGTTCCAGTAACCGCAGTCGACAGCCTTCTTCATCTCGGCCTGGCAGTTCTGCATACCGCCCTTCTTGATGGAGTGCATCTCGCAGGGGCTGTAACCGATGATGAGGGACGGACCGTCGTAAGCCTCGGCCTCCTGGATGGCCTTGAGGGTCTGAGCCGGGTTGGCGCCCATGGCGATCTGCGCCACGTAGACATAACCGTAGCTCATAGCGATCTCGGCCAGGCTCTTCTTCTTGGTGACCTTGCCGGCAGCGGCGAACTGAGCGACCTGGCCCAGGTTCGAGGCCTTGGAGGCCTGGCCGCCGGTGTTGGAGTACACCTCGGTGTCGAAGACGAAGACGTTGACATCGTGGCCGGAAGCCAGGACGTGATCCAGGCCGCCGAAGCCGATGTCATACGCCCAGCCGTCGCCGCCGAAGATCCAGAAGGACTTCTTGGTGAGGTAGGACTTGTCGGCCAGGATCGCCTTGGCGGCGTCGCAACCGCAGGCCTCGAGGGCGGCGATGTACGCGGCGGCAGCGGTCTTGGAAGCCTCGGCGTCCTTGCGGGAGTCGAGCCAAGCCTGACCGGCGGTCTTCACGTCCTCGGGCGTACCGTCGGCAGCGATGAGCGCCTCGGTCTCGGCCACGAGCTTGTTCTGGACGGCCTCGTAACCGAGAGCCAGACCCAGACCGTGCTCGGCGTTGTCCTCGAACAGGGAGTTGTTCCACGCGGGGCCGTGACCGTCCTTGTTGGTGGTGTACGGGCAGCGGGCCGCGGGGTTGCCCCAAATGGAGGAGCAGCCGGTGGCGTTGGAGATGAACATACGGTCGCCGCAGACCTGGGTCACGAGGCGAGCGTACGCGGTCTCGGCGCAGCCAGCGCAGGAACCGGAGAACTCAAGCAGCGGCTGCTTGAACTGGGAACCCTTGACGTTGTTGGCCTCGAGAACGGGCTTCTCGGAAACCTCGGCGACGCAGTAGTCGAAGATGGCCTGCTGGGCAGCCTCCTGCTCCTGCGGAACCATGGTGAGGGCGCCCTTGGGGCAGACCTTGGCGCAGTTGGTGCAGCCCATGCAGTCGAGCGGGCTGATGGCCATGGTGAACTTGAGACCGGTGTCCTTCGGCATCTTGATCTCGAGCGTGCTCATGCCCTCGGGCGCGTTAGCGATCTCGTCCTCGGTGAGGCCGAACGGACGGATGGTGGCGTGCGGGCAGACATAGGAGCACTGGTTGCACTGGATGCACTTGTCGGCGTCCCAATGCGGAACCATGACGGCGACGCCGCGCTTCTCGAAGGCGGAAGCGCCGGTGACGAACTGGCCGTCCTCGTGGCCGACGAACGCGGACACGGGCAGGGAGTCGCCCTCCATGAGCTCGATGGGCTCCATGATGGCCTTGACCTGCTTGGCGATGACGCTGCACTCCTCGTCGGTGAGGACGGGCTCGTCGGTGGCGTCGGCCCAGTCAGCGGGGACCTCGACCTTCTTGTAGGCGGTGGCACCGGCGTCGATGGCGCGATGGTTGGCCTCGACGATGTCCATACCCTTCTTGGAGTAGGACTTGGTGGCAGCGTCCTTCATGTACTGGATGGCGTCCTCGGAGGGGAGCACCTTGGCCAGCGCGAAGAACGCGGACTGCAGCACGGTGTTGGTGCGCTTGCCCATGCCGACCTGAGCGGCCAGGTCGATAGCGTCGATGGTGTAGAGCTGGACATCGTTCTTGGCGATGTAGCGCTTCTCCTCGGCGGACAGATGATGGGCGAGCTCCTCGGCATCCCACTGGCAGTTGATCAGCAGCGTACCGCCGGGCTTCACGCCCTGGGCGATCTTGTAGTGCTTGGTGATGTAGCTGGGGTTGTGGCACGCGACGAAGTCAGCCTTGGTGATGTAGTACGGCGAACGGATGGGGTGATCACCGAAGCGCACGTGGCTGATGGTGACGCCGCCCGTCTTCTTGGAGTCGTACTGGAAGTAGGACTGGATGTACTTGTCGGTGTGGTCGCCGATGATCTTGGTGGAGTTCTTGTTGGCACCGACGGTACCGTCGCCGCCGAGACCCCAGAACTTGCACTCGATCGTGCCCTCGGCAGCCGTGTTGGGAGCGTCCTCCATCTCGGGCAGAGACAGGCCGGTGACGTCGTCCACGATACCGATGGTGAACTCGCGAGCGGGAGCGTCCTTCTTGAGCTCCTCGTAGATGGCGAAAGCGCTCGAAGGAGGCGTGTCCTTGGAGCCGAGGCCGTAACGGCCGCCAACCACGGTGATGCCGGTCTTGCCAGCCTCGTAGAGAGCAGAGACGACATCCTGGTACAGAGGCTCACCGATGGAGCCGGGCTCCTTGGTGCGATCCATGACGGCGATCTTCTTGACGGTCTCGGGGAGAACGTCGACGAAGTGCTTGATGGAGAACGGACGGAACAGGCGGACCTTCACGAGGCCGACCTTCTCGCCCTGAGCGGTCAGGTAGTCGATAACCTCCTCGAGCGTATCGCAGAAGGAGCCCATGCAAACCACGACGCGGTCGGCGTCGGGAGCGCCATAGTAGTTGAACAGGCCGTAATCAGTGCCAAGCTTGGCATTGATCTTGCCCATGTAGTCCTCGACGACAGCCGGCAGGGCGTCGTAGGCCTTGTTGCAGGCCTCGCGGTGCTGGAAGAAGACGTCGCCGTCCTCGTGAGAGCCGCGCGCGGAGGGGTGCTCGGGGTTGAGCGCGTGATCGCGGAAGGCCTGGACAGCGTCCATGTCGACCATCTCGGCGAGATCGTTGTAGTCCCAGATGGCGACCTTCTGGATCTCGTGGGAGGTGCGGAAGCCGTCGAAGAAGTTCAGGAACGGAACCTTGCCCTCGATGGCGGCGAGGTGCGCCACGGGAGCGAGGTCCATGACCTCCTGGACGTTGCCCTCGGCAAGCATGGCGAAGCCGGTCTGGCGGCAGGCCATGACGTCGGAGTGATCGCCGAAGATGTTAAGCGCGTGGGAGGCGACGCAGCGGGCGGACACGTGGAAAACGCCCGGCAGGCCCTCGCCCGCGATCTTGTACATGTTCGGGATCATGAGCAGCAGGCCCTGAGACGCCGTGTAGGTCGTGGTCAGAGCACCGGCACCGAGCGAACCGTGAACGGTACCAGCGGCACCGGCCTCGGACTCCATCTCGATGACGTTGACGGGCGTGCCGAAGATGTTCTTCTTGCCCTGCGCGGCCCACTGGTCGACATGGTCGGCCATAGGGCTGGACGGCGTGATCGGGTAGATACCCGCAACCTCGGTGAACGCATACGATACGTATGCGGCCGCCTCGTTGCCGTCCATAGACTTGAACTTACGCGCCATATACCCCTCTCCTCTCAAGTTGGGTGTACATGTTCCGGAAGCTTCTGGCCCCCGGGAGTTACCGCGCATGGATGCCGCGCCGGCGATTGGCGGGCATCGTTGGATTGAAAATCCACATGCACGATTATTGTACTCCCAACGCCGTGTGCGGCAGGCAGAAACTGTTGCAGTTTTTGCCCTAGCGAACTGTTATGCCGACCAGCGGTTTAGTTGGTTGAGGGCAACCCGGCGACTGCAATTTGCGATTCAAAAAGAACAGCGGCAGGACAATGTGCGGACGGCACGACACGTCTGTGCAGGACGCGAGCTTTTATGCCCGCGTGCCGCCATCGAACACCTCGACCCCTTCGCGGCGGCACAGCGCAGACAGGCGCTTGTCACAGGTGAGCAGTGTGGCCCCAAAGCGACGCGCCAGCACGAAATAGGCCATATCGTACGGAGAGTGATCCAGCCGTATCGCCTCCGATAGGGCCTCCGTGCGCGTCTCGCCCAATGGGACGAAGGCGGTAACGAGATCGAGCGCCGCATCCACCGAGGCTAGCGCGACCGCTTTTGTGCACCATCCTCCACGCGCATACTTCCAAAAGACACTGGGGAGTTCCGCCTGGATGAGTTCGGACGAAACGACCGCCTCCCCCGCCTCGAGCACCGAGACGAAGCGCTCACCGCGCTCCGTTCCCCGAACCATCTCTGCGGCGGCGCTGCAATCGAGCACGTACATGGCTATCGCTCCTCCCGGATCTCGCGCACCAACTCGGCGGCATCGGGGGCGTCTGGCGCAACGCCCCGCGATGGCAGCGCCCGCAGGGCGGAAAGCGCCTGCGCTCGCGCCCGGATGCGCTCCTTGGCGCCCATCAGCCTCCACCGCGCAAGAGAAGCCCGGTAATTCGAGGAATCGTATTCGACTGCGGGCGGCAAGGCCGTGCCCTCCGCACCCCACTGCAAAGCAAAATGCCCTTCAACTGCACCCGACGGCGTGCGTTCATCGAGGTCAAGGCCGTGTTCGATAAGCACCAGCATCTGCTGGGAAATGCTTCGCCGAGCTTTGGATGCCGAGCCGCACAGACGGTCGTAAACGGGTTGTGGGCAATCGCGAATCTGCAATGCGGGCATACGCTTCTCCTTTCCGCATCTCATAGCATGAGTTTAGCATGCATATTGCATGCAGTCATGGTAAATCGGTCGTTCTGCCCTACCGGCCCCCACCGGCGGTTGAGGCTGCGCGGCGCGCTCGTGCGGTTTTGGCCGAGGGGGCGCGGCTCTGAAAGACTGCGCCGGGCTTTATTCGCCCCACCCCATTTCGCATCGAGGAGGATGTATATATGAACGGAACCATCCTGCAGGGATTCTCGTGGTACCTGCCCGCCGACGGCTCGCACTGGAAGCGCCTGGCCGAGCAGGCGCCCGACTTTGCCTACGAGGGCATCACCGCCGTGTGGATGCCGCCCGCCTACAAGGCCGAAAAGGGTGCCGAAGACGTGGGATATGGCGTGTACGATACCTATGACCTGGGTGAATTTGACCAGAAGGGCTCGGTGCGCACCAAGTACGGCACGCGCGCCGAATATGAGACGGCAATCCGCGCGCTGCAGGATAACGGCATCCAGGCCATCGCGGATATCGTGCTCAACCAGCGTCTGGGCACGGACGGCTGCGAGGATGTGCTTGCCCAGGAAGTTTCGGGCAGTAATCGCACGCAGACGATCGGCGACAAGCAGACCATCTCGGCCTGGACGCGCTTCGACTTCCCCGGACGCGCGGGCGCCTATTCCGACTTCACGTGGGACTGGACCTGCTTCCACGGCGTTGACTGGGACGATCGCGCCAAGCGCAAGGCCGTGTTCCTCTTCGACGGCAAGCATTGGGACGCTGCCGTTGACTGCACGGAAAACAGCAGCTACGACTACCTGATGGGCGCGGACGTGGACGTCAACGACCCGCGCGTGTACGAGGAGCTCGTGCGCTAGGGCTGCTGGTATGTGGACACCTGCGGGCTCGACGGCTTCCGCTTGGACGCGCTGAAGCACATCGACCGCGGCTTCTATTTGCGCTGGCTGTCCGACGTGCGCAAGCACGCTGGCCGCGAGCTGTTCTGCGTGGGCGAGTACTGGGGCCGCACGGTCGAGGAGCTGCAGGCGTATTTGGGCGAGGAGCGCACGATGTCGCTGTTCGACGTGCCGCTGCACTACAACCTCTACCGTGCGAGCTGCTCCAACGGCGACGTGGACCTCTCCCGCATCTTTGAGGGAACCCTCGTGGCGGCAGACCCCGTACACGCCGTGACCTTTGCCGAGAACCACGACACCCAGCCCGGCCAGGCGCTGCAGTCCTTCGTGCAAACATGGTTCAAGCCCGCCGCCTATGCGCTCATCTTGCTGCGCGAAGCGGGCTACCCCTGCGTGTTCTATGGCGACCTGTACGGCATGCCCAACGACGGCAACATTCCGGCGGTGCGCGAGCTGCCGTTGCTGATGGAGATCCGCCGACGCTTTGCCTATGGCACGCAGCACGACTTCCTCGATGCGCCCGATGTGATCGGCTGGACGCGCGAGGGCGACGACGAGCACGAGGGCAGCGGCGCGGCCGTGGTGCTCACCGACCGCGACGGCGGCGAGAAGCGCATGTTCGTGGGCGAGCGCCATGCGGGCGAGACCTGGTCGTGCGTCGTCGGCGAGCAGGACGACGTGGTTGTCGACGCCGAGGGCTGGACGACCTTCCGTACGCTGGGTGGCCGCCTGTCGGTGTATCTGCCGGAAACCACGGCCGATGCGCTGGAGCACGACCGCGAGCTGTACCGCATCGTTCGCGAGACGGCCGAGGACACCGAGGAGATGCGCGCCTAGCCGCCACACCAGGGCCTTCCGGCGCGAACTCCGCAAGAAGGGTTGCGCCCGAAAACCTTTCGAGCATCCGTGCGATTTGCTCCGGTAAAAATAGGAGCAAATCGCACGGATGTCGAAACCGTTCGGGCGGGAGGCGCGAGCGGCGGCAAGCGCATCGAGGTCGTCACGGGAGTCAAGGGTGTTATCGCCGATTCGGACCCCGTTGCCGCCGACTTTGGTGACAGCCTGAAGGGCTCTGCCGACAGCTTGAAGGCCGGCTTCGGCGCTAACGTCGCTTGCACCGATCCGCGCAAGTAGTTCGCACTGGGCCCTTTTGGATCCCTACCAAACTGTCAGCGAAAAGCCGCCCGCATTCGGAACGCTCCGGATGCGGGCGGCTTCTTCTTTGTGCATAGTACTCGCCCATGTCCCCGTTACCCAGGCACGCCCCTACACCTGCTGGCGCGCCACGAGCGACGCGAACAGGCCGTTGTTGGCCATGAGTTCCTCGTAGGTGCCGTCCTCCACGATGCGCCCTCCATCGAGCACCACGATGCGATGGCAGTTGCGGATGGTGGACAGGCGGTGCGCGATCACCAGACGCGTACACTTGAGCGTGTCGAGCGAATCGGACACGATGCGCTGCGTCACGTTGTCGAGCGCGCTCGTGGCCTCATCGAACATGAGAATCTTCGGCTTCGAGGCGATGGCGCGGGCAATCATGATGCGTTGGCGCTGACCACCGGAAACACCGCCGCTGCCCTCGGTGAGCATGGTGTGCATGCCCATGGGCATGGCGCGGATATCGTCGGCGATACCGGCGAGCTCGGCGGCCTCCCATGCCTCTTCCTGCGTGAGGCCGGGAGCCGAGATAGCGATGTTGTCGTAGATGCTTCCCAGAAAGAGCTTGCCATCTTGCAGCACCACGCCGATGCGCTTGCGGATGCTGCCGGCGTCCACACTTGCCAGGTCGTGCCCGTCGTAGTAGACCGCACCGCGCTGCGGATGCTCGAAGCCCAGCAACAGGCGCATAAGCGTCGACTTGCCGCAGCCGGTCTTGCCCACCACGGCGACGTATTCGCCGGGGCGCACCTTGAGCGTGAGGTTGGAAAGCACAGCCGGCTGCCCCTCGCGATACGAGAAGGTCACGTTGTTGAGCTCGAAGCCTCCAGACAGACGCTCGACGGGGCGCTTGTGCTCCGAGACCTCCGGAACCGTTTTGAGCAGGGGCTCCGCCAAGTTCAGGTAGGGTCGGATGTTGGCGATCTGCACCGCGGCGCCCGCGAGGGCGGCAAATGCGGCAGACACCGAACCGTAGGCAGACGAGAACGCCATGTATTGCGCCACGGTGACACCACCGGCCAGGGCAGCGCCGTAGATGAGCATGGTGCCACCCAGCGAAACGAGCGTTTGGATGGTCGAGGCGAGACGGACGATCCACGGACCGTTATACGTGAGACGGGCTTCGCGCTGGTAGATATCCGCCCACGTGGAGAACGCTCGCTTCTCGGCACCGGCAAGGCGGATCTTCTGCACGCCCGAGATGAGCGCAAGCTGCCAACCGTTGAGTTGCATGGCAAGATCGAGGCGCTTGCGAACGACGCGGACCTGCGCCAGGGCGACGATGATCGTAACCGCAGTGGTCGCCGCGGTCACCAACAAAGCAGGCATCGCGAGCGAAGGGGCGATGTTCGAGATCTGCGCGATGTAGACAAGCGAGAACGCCGAGTTGAGCACCGCCGTGAGCAAGATGTCCTGCAGCTGGCGCGCGATGTCGCCCACCACGTTCACGCGCGTCGCCAAATCGCCCGACTGCCACGAGGAGAAGAATGACGCGGGCAGCGACAGCACGCGCATCATGACCGCCGCCTCGAGCGGCACGTCGAGCTTGGTGGATATGCGCACCAGCACCATGTGCTTAATGGCGCCCACGATCACCTGGGCGAACAACACGCCGACCAGCAGGGCCGCAACCGGGCCGATAATGCTGGCGTCTGCGACCTCGACCACCGGGCCGAACACGACCTGGTTGACCATAGGCGCAACCAAGCCGAGCAGCGTCGCGGCCAGCGTCGACAACAGCACGGCGAGATAATCGCTGCGATCGAGCGAGCGCGCCATGAACAGCAGGATGTCGATGACACCAAGCTCCTTTTGCGGCAGCGGGCGATAGAAGCAGTACGCCTCGCGCGCCAGGCGCTTTGCCGTGCGCGCATTGACCGTGACGGCGCCCATGCCGTCATAGAAGCGATACCCGCCCCTCCCCTGAGGAACAAGCGCGACGGGCAGACCATCGTCGGCAAAGCCGAGCATGGCGCCCATGGCGTCGTGGTACCACTCGTGATCCAAACTGACCGGACGATACATAATGCCCGTCGAGCGCAGACGCGCGTCGATGAGCTCATTCATGTCCTTCACGCCGCGCGAGGCATCGCTGCCCTCCACGCCGTAATAGGCGAGCACGATATCGAGCGCGCCGGTCGCTTGGGCGACCTTGGAGCCGGCGTCGGCGGTATGCCCGCCGGTCACCGAATCGGAGAGCCTGCGCAGGGCGGCCTCGAGACGTTCGTCGTCCGAGCGACGGCGCTCCTCCACCTGGCTTTCAAACCAACCCACGGATACCCCCTACTCCGCCGTCACCAGGCGCGTGTAGGCGCCGCTTGCAGCCATGAGTTCGTCATGCGTTCCGCGTTCCACCACTTGGCCGCGATCGAGCACGATGATCTCGTCGCAATCGCGCACGGCAGACAGACGGTGCGCGATGACCACCAGGGTGATACCGCGACGGCGAATGGCTTCCATGACCTCATCCTCGGTTTGGGCATCGAGCGCACTCGTCGCCTCATCCAAGATGAGAATCACCGGATCGGCCGCCAGGGCGCGGGCGATTTCGAGGCGCTGACGCTGCCCGCCGGACAAATCGCGGCCCCCTTCGGCAAGCTTGCCGTCGTAGCCGCCCTCGCGCTGCATGACCACATCGTGCACGCCGGCATCGCGCGCAGCGAGCACGACCTCGTAGTCCTTAATGGACTCGTCCCACAGGCGGATGTTGTTGGAAATGGTGTCGTTGAACAGCGTGATGTCTTGGTCGATCACCGCAAGCGAGGCGCAGCGCACATCGCGCGGCACCTGTTCCAACGGCTTTCCATCGAGACGCACCTCGCCGGACCACGGGCGGTACAGGCCGCTGATGAGCTTGGCGAGCGTGGACTTGCCGCAGCCGGACGCGCCCACAAGCGCCACGCTTCCGCCGGGCTTCACGTCCAGGCAGAAATCCGTAAGCAGAGGAGCCGCGAGCGGCGAATAGCCGAAGGTAACATGATCGAGCGTCACGCGGCCGGCAAGCTTCTCGAGATCTCCGTCGCGGTCCTCTTCCGCAACGCCATCGTCGGCGCACAGCGGGTCGATGTCGTAATCCATGACGTCCTTGATGCGCTCCATCTCGGTGCGCATCTCTTGGAACTGCTGCATGCTGCTGATGAGCGACTGGACGGGTGCGGCGAACTGCGCGGCGAACCCCTGGAACGCCAACAGCATACCGACCGTGAAATCGCTGGTCATGATGAGCCATACGCCGCATACGAGCACAGCGACGTTCGCGGCAGTCGTCACGAGTTCGGGGATGAGGCCCAACGTCTCGTCGATCTTTGCATACCGGACGCGCTGGGCGTTGGCGTTCGCCTGGTATCCCGCCCAACGACGGAAGAACCCGGTCTCCACGCCCGAAGCCTTGAGCGTCTCGATCATAGAGATGCCTGCCACGGTGGTGGAGGCGAGGTTCGCCTCGTCGCGCATCTGCACACGGGCGATATTGATGCGACGGCTGGAAATGAGATAGGCGACGCCGATGTTCAGCAAGACCGACACGATGCCGATCGACGCAAGCAGGGGCGAATAGGTCACCATAATCACCAGATACACCACGAGCATGATGCCGTTGATGGCAAGCGGCCCCAAAGCCCCCACGAGCGTCTGCGCAATGGAGGCATTTGTGGAGGCGCGCGCGGTGATATCGGCTGCCATGCGCTGAGAGAAAAACTCCATGGGGAGTCGCAGCACATGCCAGATAAAGCTCGAATTGGACGACACGGCCATCTTGCCTTCAAGGCGCAACAGGTACACGGCGTTGAGCGCCGAGACGATGACCTGGATGGCACATACCGCACCGAGCAGCACCATGAAAGGAACGGCCCACTCGGTACTTTGACCCGTGAGCAACCGGTCGGTGAACACCTGCGAGAATGCAGGGTTCACCATGGCGAGCAACGAGGTGATGGCACAGGTGAGCATAACGAAGACGATGGCAGCAGAGGTGCCGCGCAGGCGCTCGAGCGCGAAGGTGGTGACCTTCGCGGGCTCGCCGGACGGCTCGAACTCCTCCGTGGGAGTCATGGTCAAAACGACACCCGTGAACTCCCGGTCAAACTCCTCCATGGGCAGCTTGACCTCGCCACGGCCGGGGTCATTGATATAGGCTTTGTCGTGCGCGAACCCGCGCACGACCACGAAATGGTTGAAACCCCAGTGAACGATGCAGGGAAACTGCCCCTGCTCGACAAGGCTTTCGACCTCAAAGCGGTAGCCCTTGGCGTCGAACCCGTAGCTGCGGGCAGCCTTGACGATGTTCAGGGCGCTTTGGCCGTCGCGCGAGACGCCGCAGTCGCGACGCACCTGCTCGAGCGGCAGCCATTTTCCATAGTATGCCGAAATCATGGCCAGGCAGGCGGCACCGCATTCGAGTGCCTCCATCTGCATGATCTGCGGTACGTGGTGCGCCATCTGCCCCGGTTCCGTCACGCCCCTCGTGCGTGCAGCGGACCTCATGCGGCCCCCAGTAGCAGCTGGAACGGTTCGTAGGACTCCACGGTGACCGTCCCCTCGTACACGCCCGGCTCAAGGTCGATAAGCGCAACGCCTACGGTGTACCAACCGCTTTGCGGCGCGGCGTAGCTCGCAGCCTCCTCCACAGAGCTCGCCGGAACAGCACTATCGCCCACCGAGCTTATGGTGCCCTCGACGCCATCGACCACCACAGCGTCGCCGCGCGAGATGCCCGAACCCAGTTCGTTATCGACATAGCAGGTCGCACCGCTGCGCCCTACGATGATGAGGGCGTCGCGCGTATCGTCGATGCGCCCGAACGCGCCCCACACGAGGGCGGCTCCGAGCAGCAGTGCGATAACGATGAGCACGAGCCATGACCCCGGACTCGAAACCTGGATGTAATCGTCCAAGCGGTCCGGGGAGCTCATGTGCTCGAGGCTTTTTTCTCTAAACGGTCCGGCCATGCCACACCTCAAACGGAATACGACTGTTCACCTTTATTGCAGGGCCGCGCCGCATTCCGCGAAACCGGCAAACCGGACCGAAGCGTGCGGGCGAGACCACCTACCGAACGCCAGGATTCGGACGGCTGGGCACGTAAGCGGCAATGCCGCCCACGACGGCGTCCAGGTCCTTATCGTCCAGTCGCGCAGCAAGCTCCGCGCCCTTGGGTGCCTTGGCGTCCTCGGTCGCACGATCTGCTCGGTCGGTGCGGTCGGCGCCCCACAGCTTGAAGAAACGGGTCTTGTTCATGGCATCCTCCCTTCGGTAGTCGTAGCCATCGGACAGCTTCCTCACTAATACGATACCCAGTCCGCCGATCTTTGCATCCTCCACACGGGTGGGACGCTCCGGCAGCGGGCCTTCGAACGGGTCGAATGGAATTCCCGCATCGGTCAGGGCGACCTCGGCGATGCCTTCATCTTTGTCGATACGGATGCGGACGTCGACGAACGGACCCTCCGCATCGGTCGGGTACGCGTAGCGGGCAACGTTCACCAAGAGCTCCTCGAGCATAAGCGACAGCTCTTTGCGCACACGCGGGGGCACCGATGCGGCCTCGAGCGCCTGGGAGAGCAGTTCCTGCGCAGTGGGCTCGGCATCCAAGCGAGCGGGAAGGTGAAGCTCGTACACGCTGACGCCCATGATCAGCTCACCTCGAAGATGTCGATGAGCCCGGTGATCTCGAACACCTCGCGTACGTCGGGCGTACACGACACCAGCTTCACGCCACCGCCTGCCGCAACGGCGCGCTTATGGGCGCCCACCAGCACGCGCAGGCCCGCTGACGAAAGATACTCAAGAGCCGAGCAGTCGAGCTCGATATCGCCCGTTTGCTCGAGCGTCTGCGTGAGGGCACGCTCAAACTCCGATGCAGTCGAGGTGTTCAGGCGCCCGGAAAGTTTCAGCACCCCGGGCTGTCCGTCATGGGTTTCAATGGTCAACAGGTCGCTCATCGGTCGCTCCCATCCTCGTCAGTATCGTTCGCTGCGTCCTGCGGCGCCGATGTGCGCTGCAGGCACAGCATGGTAATGTCATCTGCCTGGGGCGCGCTTCCGGCATATGCGTGCACACCCGCCAGCACGGACGCCATGAGGTCGTCCGGTGAATCAGCCGCTTGGGCTACAATCTGCTCGAGCGCAGGCTCGCCCATGCAGGTACCGGATTCGTCCATGGCCTCGGTCACGCCGTCGGTATACAGCACGAGCATGTCATCGAGCTCGAGCGTACGCGAGAAGGCGCGGTAGCCCACACCCTCGAACGACCCGAGCATAAGGCCGGAGCGGTCGCGAAGCCACGTGACAGCACCGTCATGCGCGCGCACGAGCGGCGGGTTGTGGCCACCGCATGCGTAGGACAGCGTACCATCCTGCGTATCGAGCACACCGATCCACGCCGTCACGAACATGCCCTGTTCGTTGTCGTGGCACAGGTCGTCGTTGGCGCGCGCCATGGCCTCCGCCGGCGCCAACCCCTCCATGAGCAACTGCTTGATGATGGCCTTGGCACGCATCATGAACAGCGCGGCGGGAACCCCCTTGTCGGACACGTCCGCAACCACGACGGCAACATGCGAGCCATCGACCATGAAGAAGTCGTAGAAGTCGCCACCGACCTCCTTGGCGGGCTCCATCGACGCCGACAGCACAAAACCGCCCTCGCCGGTGAAGGCCGGCGTGACCTCGGGCAGTGCCGAGGCCTGAATGCGCGTGGCGACCGCGAGCTCGCTGCGTACGCGCTCGCGCTCCGCCGTCAGCGCAGCGAGGCGCTGAGTGTGCGCGTCGGTCTCATCGATCATCGCGGCGGTGCGGTCGGCCAAGATGCCCACCTCGTCACGGGGCCACGCATGGCTGCGGATCTCGTCGGCACAGCTCGCCTCGTGTGTGTGCGCGTACCCGCTCACCAAGCCGGAAAGCGCGATGAGGGGCCGCACCAGCTGGCTGCGGAACAACACGAGCAACGCCGCCAGGCACACGATGTAGACCGCCACCGTCACGCTCAGCGTGGGCACCATTTGCGCCATCACTGCGCTATCGAGCGCAGCGGAGGGGATGGAGACCACGACGAGCCAGGTGTCGACGAGCACCGACGAGACGGGAACGTACACGAGGTAGCGCGAACCGTCGGGCGAAAGCTCAAGTTCGTTCGCCGCCTTCTGCTCGTCGTAGGCGCGCCACAGCGCGGGGTAATCTGCCTCGGAGCGCTCGAGGGTATCGCCCAAGAACGGAACGTCGCCCTCTCCCGAGGATTCCTCGCCCGCGATGCCCGCGGCAACGCAGACGACCGTCTCGCGATCGTCTTCGGGCGCGATCATGACGAAATCGGAAATCTCATAGGCAGCCTTGAGGCGACTCATCATGTTGAGGAGCGCGTAGTAGTAGGATGCGATGCCCATGCGCTCGGTGAGCGCGCCCGCCTCCTCCATTTGGGGAAGCAGCGCCGCCGTGGTGGCGGTATCTCCCGCAGCTTCTGCCTCGTTATATTGGATGACCAGCGCGTTGTAGTCGTCGATGGCCTGTTGCTGGGACGCCACGAACTCCTCGTAGGAGATATCGCGGTCGATGATGTCGTCCATCTCGAGCCAGACGGGAAGGTCGTTTCCCGCATCGTAGCCGTTCGACGAGGCGGAAGCGCCCGCATAGTCGGCCAGCTGGGCCAGGCGATTCGCCTGCGTGCCCAAGTAGGTGCTGCGCACGCTGGTGTAGATGAACGCGGCGGAAAGGGTGATAGCCACAAGCGCAAACAGCACGAACGCGATCATGAGCTTGCGCACCAACTTGCCGGAGCGAATATCGTCCGTCATGCGTCCACCTCCCTGCATCAACCGCATGCGTAACCGACAAAAACGTATTAGAACATCGTAACCAGCGCCATAGACGGCCGCAACCGAACAGGCACGAACGGGGTGTTTTGAGAACGAAATGACCGCACGCCGCGCGGGAGACCACCCCTCACGGCGCGCGGCGCACGCAATCGACTCGTCCCATGTGGCCGAACGGCCGCCCTGGACTTACTTCCGGCGCGGCCGGCGCACGATCATGCCGGCGCCGATGCCGGAGCACAGGGCGCCGGCGGCGAATACCAGGCCCGCGACCGCGCTGGCGTCACCGGTCTGCGGAAGCGTGCCGGACGCGGTGGTGGAGCCGGGCTTCTGGGAATCGGCAGGGGTGTCTGCCGGCTCGTTGTCGACGGGTTTATCGTCGGCGGGCTCGTCATCACCCGGTGCCGGCGCGGGCTCGGGTTCCGGCGTCGGCTCGGGCTCGGGGTCCTCCCCCGCCTCGACATAGGTCGTCGAGCCGGACACCTCGGTCACGAGCTGTTCCCATCCGTCCTGAGACACCAGATCGCGCAGGGCCTCCTCGCACGTGCCCCACTCGGCAACGAGCTCCATGTCACCGAACATCGGGTACTCGTCCGTGCAGCCCGGCAGGTAGCTGTTGATCGCCACGGTGTAGGTGCGCGCGTCATCGAGCGGCGCGCCACCGACCTCGATGGACACGAGGCGCGAACCGCGCGGCTGATCCCAATCGATCTCCATGACGGCGCCGCCCACCACGAGCACCGAGCCCGAGTTGCTCGGCCAGCTGTACTGGAAGGGATCCTCACCGTTCTCGAGGGCCTCGATCTGCAGGGCGAGCACGTCGCGGCAGGCCTTGGAGATGTCGAGCGAGGTCTCGAGCGCCTCGCGGATCTGCGCGCCGGCGAGCTTGTAGGTGGAGAGCGTGTTGCCGTACGGCGAGATGGAGATGAGGTCGCCCGCGGTCACATCGCCCGCGGTCACGCCGCCGCGGATGCCGCCGGCGTTCTCGAAGGCGAGGTCGGCGCCGGTCTGCACCAGATAGGAACCGGTCACCAGGTGGCCGATGGGCTCATCCTGCGTGCGGATGAGCTCCCAGCCGCCCGGAGCGGTGCTCGTGCTATACGGGTAGTCGCTCTCGCTTGTACCAACAGGCTCGTCGAGGATCTCGGCGTTCATCTCGAGGATCGTCTCGGTCGCTGCGGCGATTTCCGGGTCGGTATCGATAAACGCGGGGTCGGCCGTCGCAATCTGCTCCTCGGCGTGGTCTTCCACCGAATAGGTGCCGTCGCCGTCATCTGCGATGTCGAGCGTGAGCACGCCGACGGTACCGAAGTAGTCGGCAGCGGGGCTCGAAGGAGCCTCGACCACGGCGACCTCGGTGCCATCGGCAGAGGTCACGGTATCATCGATCGCAATGTGCTCGTGACCGGCGACGATGGCATCGATGCCGCTTGTCTGCTGGGCAAGCTCCTGTGGGTCGGCGTTGTGCGAGAGGCACACGACGATGTCGGCACCCTGGGCGCGCAGCTCCTCGGCCATGTCGTCCGCGGTCTCGGCGGCATCTTCAAAGCGAACGTCCTCGACGTTCTTCGCGGGAGTGGAGGTATAGAAATCCTCGTCGATGACGCCGAACACGCCCACGGTTACCGTGGTCGACGTGGGATTGCCGTCCTCATCCTCGAGCGCGACCTCGCGCAGCAGGTAGGGATGCTCGAAGTAGGACTCTCCCGTCCCGGCGTCCACCACATTCGCGGCGAGCACCGAGAAATCGAAGGCCGTATCGATCGATTCGAGCTGCTCGGAACCGTAGCTCCAGTCGTGGTTACCCGGTGTTGTGGCATCGACGCCCGCGGTCTCGAGCAGCTCCGCCACCGAGGTGCCAGAGCAAACCGTCGCGAACGAATCGCCGTGGAACGTGTCGCCCGCGTCGAGCGCGAGGGCAGGGTCGACCTCGTCGATGACCTGCTTGAGCGCCGAGAACGCGTTGATGGTGGCCTCGGCGCCATCCTCCTCGTTCTCGTAATCGACCGCATAGTGCCCGTGGATGTCGTTGATGTGCACGATGTCGAGGGAGCCGATCGGTTCAGCGAACGCCGCCGCGGGGCACAGAAGACCACCGGCAACGGCGAGCGCGACTGCCGCCGACGCTATGCGCGTCGGAAAACCGACGCCTCGATTATGGATGCCCTGATGCATGGCGATCGCCTCATTTCTTATTCGAAAAGGCAATAAAGCCCGTATTGCCTGCACGGTGATTGTAGACGCACCCCCTCGTGCCGCACAACCAAGGCGGCGCGAACGGGAAGTTCTGGGCGCAAAACGGAGGTTTGGAGCACCCGACAAGATGGCGCCCGGTGCAAACGTGTCGGGGCACAATGGGCCATCCTGGCACGTACATTTACGCTCGAGAGGACCGATACCCACGGAATTCGCCGTTGTTGCACTTTGCACCATCGTCGGGCTCCTTCTGCAGATTGTGCCCTGCGCCGCGCTTTGCGTCATCCCGTTCGCCGGGAAGCAGAACAACATGGCCGAGGCGTGGAGGCACGTGGGCATCATCCTCGGCGTATCGCTCATACCGTTCACCGCCCTCGCCCTGCGGCCGCTTTCGGACTACGTGCGCTTCCTCACGCACAATTTCTTGGGCTTCGGCATCATCGGCGTGCTGTGCGCCTATTATATTCGCGCCATCGAAGCCGATACATCGCACAAAACCTTCGCCTTCGTGCTCGCCATCTGCTACGGCTATGCCGTCGGCATGGTCTGGTATTTCGCAATCAACACGTTTGACCTGGCACGTAACCCCGATCAGACCTATGAGGTTATGACCTTGGCAGCGCTGCTGCCCATCACGGTGGTGAGCTTTGTGCCCATGGCGGCGCTCATGCGCTACGTGCGCACGCTCTTCTCCACCGACATCGACGCGTCCGTGTGGTGGCATATGTCCATTTTACCGGCGATTCCCATCGTGGCGCTGCTGTTGGGCTATTGGCTGACGCCTGAGGGCCGTGGCAGGGAGTTCACCTCCATCGTGTACCTCACGACCGTCGCCATCGTCATCGTGGTGTGGTGGACGCTGCGCACCATCGAAACGCTGCAGGAAAGCACGCTGCGCCAAAATGCGCTCGAAGACGCGCTCACGCGTAGCGCCGAGCAGCGAAGCGAACTGGCCCGCAAGCTCCGGACTGCCGCGGGCAGGGTGCGCGAACTCGAAGCCGAGATCGCCGAGGCGAGCACTGCTGCTGCAGAGCAGCGCGAGCGCCCATCATCGTCTCGACGGCAACGCAGGCGACGAGCTTTTTCGCTTCCAACGTGCGCTATGTCGAGTCGCTCAAACGCGAGCGCATCGTGCACCTTGTGGAAGGAGAGCCCATTCACCTGAGCGCTTCACTCGAGCAGATTGCGCGCGAGCTACCAGAAGAGCAGTTTGTCTACTGCCACCGGTCCATCGTGGTCAATTTGGAATGCGTCCGCTCGCTGACAACCGGCGAGCTCGTGCTCGACGACGGCACGCACCTGCCGGTGAGCCGCCGCCGACAGGTTCAGCTGCGCGAGCTGCTGACGCGCAGCGATACCAAGATGTAGCTGTACAAACGATAGATTTACAGCGCGCGGCGCGCCTCGATGGCGCGTCCGAGCGTAAGTTCGTCGGCGTATTCCAGGTCGCCGCCCACGGGAAGGCCGCTTGCCAGGCGGCTCACCGTCACGCCGAGCGGCTTGATGACGCGGGCGAGGTAGCTTGCGGTGGTCTCGCCCTCGATGTTGGGGTTCGTGGCGATGATGACCTCCTGGATGTCCTCGGCGCCCAGGCGCGCGAGCAGCTCGCGGACGTGCAGCTGCTCCGGACCGATCTTGTCGATGGGACTGATGACGCCACCGAGCACGTGGTAGAGCCCGCGATAGCTGCCCGTTCGCTCGATGGCCGAGACGTCGCGGGGCTCCGAGACCACGCAGATGCGCGTGCGGTCGCGGGAGGAATCCTGGCAGATGGCACATTCGTCGTCGGTGGCGTAGTTGAAGCAGCGGCTGCAGAAATGGACCTGCGCCTTCACGGCCAGGATGGCGTCGGCCAGGCGGCGCGCCTCCTCGGCATCGGCTTCGAGCAGGTAATAGGCAATGCGCTGGGCCGACTTGGGGCCAATGCCCGGAAGTCTGCCCAGCTCATCGAGAAGAATCTGTAGGCTGCGGTCTGCACTCATGAATGCGATCTCCCCAGAACGCGCACGGGACGAACCCGTTCGCGCCGCTTAGAACAGGCCCGGGATGTTGAGGCCGCCGGTGATGGCGCCCATCTGTTTGTTGGAGATCTCGATGACCTGGCGCAGGCCCTCGTTCACCGCGGCGATGATCATGTCCTGGAGCATGTCGACGTCCTCGGGATCGAGCGCGTCGGGGTCGATGGTGATGGACTCCAGCTGCATGCTGCCGTTGACGCTCACCTTGACCATGCCGCCGCCAGCGCTCGCCTCGACCGAGGTCTGGGCGAGGTTATCCTGAACGGACGCAAGCTGCTCCTGCATCTTGCGGGCCTGCTTCATCATCTGCTGCATATTGATGTTGGGCATGTGAGCTCCTTCGTGTGCGCCGCCGGCGTGGGCCGGCGGGTCCGTTTTTTCCTTTGGCATCGTACCATGAGCGCGCCGCCCGTTGGAGACGGGGCGACGGCCACGGCGGCGCCGGGATTAGGCGTCCTTATATACCACGTTGCCGAAGATGCTGTCGAGCAGTTCCTTCGCCTCCTCCTCCGTCTGAGGAACCTGGTCGTTGCCGGCAGCGGGCGTGGCCGCCCCCACCCAGGGTGCAGCGCCGGCAGGTGCGGCAGGCTTTGCGGCGGGAGGAGTGCTGGGTTGCTGGGGTGCCGCGGCGGCGGGAGCGGGGTTGCCCGGAATGTCGAAGGGCGGCAGCTCATCGTCTTCGTAGGAAGCGATGGCGGCGTCGTCATAGGGGACCTGCTCGTCTTCCCATGCGCGACGGTCCGCCTCGATATCAGGCTCGGGGACGATGGTGGGGCCGCTCGTCTGATCGACCTGGGGCGTCGCGGCCGCGGGGGCAGAAACGGAAGCCGCTGCCGGCTGCGTGGCGGGTGCCACGGGTGCAGACACAGGCGCGCTCGCGGGGATCGCAACAGGTGCGGACGCGGGTTTGGGGGCTGCCGCGGAAACGGGTGCCGCAGGTTTCGCTTCAGACGCCGAGGGCGCCGTCGGTGCGGAGGGCGCGGCGGAAGGGGCAGGCGAGCCGCCGTCCATGACATAGTCCACGGTGCGTGGGCCGAACACAGCGCTCACGATGGGCGTGATCACGTTGTGGGAGTCGGCACGTCCGAGCATCTTGATGGCGAAGTTCGAGCCCTTGGGAAAGCCGACGACCAAGCGCGCGCCGTCGTCGGACTTCGCACGCGACGACTGCAGCAGGGCGCCGCGCGACGCCTGCGCCGCCGTGACCCGCTTGACCACCTCGGCCCACTTGCGCTGCAGCTCACCGGCATCGGCGACGGCATCGGTTGCGGGCTGAGAAGCGGGCGCGGTATCGGCTGCCTGCGTAGGAGCAGGGGCAGTGGCCGTGTGCGGCGCCTCCGGCTGCGCGGGCTTAACCTCAGGCTTCGGGGCCGCAGCCGATGTGCGGGGCTCCACGGCAGATGGTGCAGCGGCGACCTCAGGCGGCACAGGGGCCTCCGCGCGCGCCGATTGTTCGGGAGCAGGGGGCTCCTCCACAGGCGCGGGCGTTGTAGAAGCGGCAGGATTCGAGCGCGCCGCGGACGGTGCAGGAGCGGAAGCGGGCTTTTGAGGCGCCGCCACCTGTGCAGGCGCGTTCCACGGCAGATCGTCTTTACTCGCCGGTGCGGCCTGCGGCGCCTGGCCGCGTGCGGGCATGGAATCCGGCGCGCGCCGCTCACCCGCCTCTGTGCGACGGCCGGCGTCGGCCAGCGCCGCCATGCCGGCAGCGCCCATCGGAGCACTCGGAACGCCTGCCGCAAGCTGCGCTTCCAAGCGAGCGATACGCTCCGCCAGGGCCTCGAGCGTCAGGTCGGACTCGGGACGGGCAAGACGGGTACAGGCAATCTCGAGCACCAGACGGGGATCGGAGGCACCGCGCATCTCGATCGCGGCGTCGTCGAGTACCGTGAGCACGCGCGCCAAGCGGTCCGGCCCCTCGAACAGGGAGGCCTCGTCCACCAACGCGGCAACCTCGTCGGGCGTGCCGTCGAAGAGCTCGGGGTTTCCGCCGGCAACGCGGGCCGTGTACACGTCGCGCATGTGCGCCACGGCGTCGCGCGCGAACTCGAGCAGGTCGTTGCCTTCATCCACCTGAGAGCGAATCATATTGAACAGACCTACGACGTCGCGCGCCGCGATTCCGCGGGAAAACTCCGCCAGCACCGTGCCCGAAACCTCGCCCAGAAGCGCGCGGGCGTCGCTTGCGTGCACGGCCCCGTCGCCGAACACGGACAGCTGCTCGAGCGTGGACAGCGCGTCGCGCATGCCGCCGCGGGCATGGCGCGCCACGATTTCGAGCGCCTCGTCATCGGCGTCGAAGCCCTCCTGCTCGCAGATATAGCGCAGGCGGCCGATAATGTCCTCATTGGAGATGCGGTGGAAGTCGAAGCGCTGGCAGCGCGAGAGAATGGTCTCGAGGATCTTTTGCGGGTCGGTGGTGCACAGGATGAAGACCACGTGGCTCGGCGGCTCCTCGAGCGTCTTGAGCAGCGCGTTGAACGCTGCCGCCGTGAGCATGTGGACCTCGTCGATGATGTAGACCTTGTAGGCGCCGCGCACCGGGGCGAAGTTCACCGAGCTGATGATCTCCTCGCGCACGCTGTCGACACCGGTGCGCGATGCGGCGTCGAGCTCGTAGACATCCGGATGCGTGCCCTCGGCGATGGCTTCGCATTCGGGGCATGTGCCGTCGGGCATGCACCCGCTTGCGCCCTGAGCGCGAGCGGCATCGGCGTGCTCGCACAGCAGGGCCTTGGCGAGGATGCGCGCCATGGTGGTCTTACCCGTACCGCGCGGGCCGCAGAACAGGTAGGCGTGCGACAGCCTCCCCTCCTGCACGGCGTGCTCGAGCGTGGACACGATGTGCTGCTGGCCCACAACGCTCTCAAAGGTGAGCGGACGGTATTTTCTGTAGAGCGACTCCATGGAGCACCGTTTCCCTTCAGGCGAATCGAATGCTCCCATGATACCCGCTGAAGCACCGTCGCGAACCGAGGGTCGCGCCGCGGCAGCTACAGACCGTGCTCTTCGAGCCTTCGGTCGATGTCCTTCAGCGTCATGCGCAGGGCGAACAGCTGGCGATACGTCGCGGTCTTTACACGTCCCGCCACGCGCAGCTCTTCCATGCGCGCATTGGTTTGTTCCAGCTCGTCGCGCACGTCGCGCGCAAACGCCTCGAATGCTTCGAGTCTCTCCCGGTCGTTCACGCCCATCTCCTTCTCATCTTGCGCGGCACCGTAGCACGAGAATATGCGTATTCTCGCTGATGGTAAAGACGTTTATCTGCACAAACGCCGAAATCGCGTTCCAGAATTCGCGGAATCTGGAACACCGGGGGCCGCCTACCTGGAACCCAATATCGCCGGGGAGTTTCTTTGCCCCCGGGCCGTGCGTGGTACCATAGCCCAAACGACATTCCGCACACGCAACCCAACCGAACTCAAGGATGTCCATGCCGCTTTTTCCGTCACAACAGCGCACCCATGTGCTCTCACGGGGTTCCGGGCACGAAAACGTGCCTGCTCCCGGCGCTACGGCGTCGAGCCTGCTGCGCCGCTACCGGCCGCTCGAAACGCGCGCCACGGGCGGGTTCGGAAGCGTGGAAATCTGCCTGGATTCGCGCCTGCAGCGCAGGGTTGCCATCAAGCGCATCCCGCTTGCCTCGCCCGATGTGCGCACCACGGCCGAAACCGTGTCGCAAGCGCTTGCCGAGGCGCGCACCGCAAGCTTGCTGCAGCATCCCAATATCGTTTCGGTCATCGACTTCACCTATGACGCCGCCTATGCCTACCTGGTTATGGAATATGTGGACGGCATGAGCCTCGAGGAGTTCCTCTCCGGTGTGGAGGGACACTCCCTCACCTACGACGAGGCGGCAAATATCGCCGACGCCCTGGTGCAGGCGCTCACGTTCGCACATGAAAACGGCGTGCTTCACCTGGATATCAAACCCGCCAACGTGCTCATCGACCGCAACGGCCACGTGAAGATCACGGACTTCGGCATGGCCACGCTCGCGAGTGCGGCGGGCTTTGGCGGAGCGCGCGGCGGCACGATAGGCTACATGCCGCCCGAGCAGCTCATGGGGCAAACCGTCGATGAGCGCACGGACATCTTCGCACTCGCCTGCGTGATGTACGAGGCCCTGTGCGGCACCGCGCCCTTCCGCGCCGCGACCCCGGCCGACTCCGAAGCGCGCATCGAGAAAGGCGTCATCCTCCCCTCTGACCTGCTGCCCGACATTCCCCCCACGACGGAGGAAGCCCTCATCTCGGCCCTTTCCATCGCACCGGAGGCGCGCCCGGGCACCATGGGGGCCTTTGGCGACCTGCTGCTCGATGGGCTGGGCAACGCGCGCGAGGGGCGCAAGAGCTTTGCGCGCATGATTGCCTACCTCACCTCGGATGAAGAGATGGATGACGAGGAGCCCGCCCACGGCGGCGCGGCGCGCGCCTGGGAGCTCGACCCCGCAGAGGGCTATCTGGGCAGCCGCACACCGCATGCGCGACGCGCTCTTGCCGGCGCCGTGTGCGGCGTCTCGGTCGCTGCAGCCTCGTGGGTGCTGCTCGGACCTCTAGGGCTTGAATCGACTGTTGAGCGCATCGCTGCCGCCCTCGCCATAGGCGCCGCCGCGGGCATTGCCCCGCAAATTGGGTCGGCCCTTATCCTCACCGGCTTTTTGGTGGCCATCTTGAATGCCACCCCCATCATCGCCGTGCTGCCCGTTGCCGCCATAACCTGTGCGCTCGCCTGCAGCTGGTGGCTCGTATGGGGGCGCGTCGATATCGGTGCCTCGGCGGCGCTCGCCGTCGCCTGCGCGGGCATGGCGTTTTTCGACCCCGTCTTGGCCGCACCGTTTGCCCTCGTCGCGGGCGGGTGCCTCACCCGCGGGTCGGGCTCTGCGTCGTCTGTGGCGCTGGGCGCGGTGCTGGGAGCATTGGTTGGGGCCACGCAGCAAACCGGGGGCGCGCTTGACGTCGCCGCTGCCGCGACGGCGCTCGCCCAGCTGCCGTTGCTCGCCTCGGCAGCGCTGGCGGCAGGCGGCGCGGCTGCTTTGGCGTTCCTGCTGAAATTCGCCTGGATGCGCTACCTCGACGGACGCGGCGCCGGGACATATGTCCTTGCCTTCGCAGCCCCGCTTCTTGCGGAAATCGTGTTGACGTGTCTTGCACACCCTATGGAAATTACCAGCTTATCGCCGCTGCACTGGGCAACAGTGTTCGGTGCGGGAGCGGTATCCTCTATAATCGTTTGGATTTATGTGTATCTGTTCGGCTATCGCAAAGAACGACCGGAGCGTGATTGTTCGTGAACTTCCTGACTACCTTTGAGGACCACGTGGCAGGTATCTTCGGTGCCGCCCGCGCGCCGTTCTCGTTCAAGAAGCTCGCCAAGCAGGCGGCCCGTGAGATGGAAGACCAGACCCTCGTGGTCAACGGCATCAACACGGCGCCCGCCCTCTATACCATCCTCATCGCCAACGACGACGACCCGTTGATGGCGCCCTACTACCCGCAGCTCACCCGTGAGGTCAGCGAGTTCGTGAAGGCAAGCGCGGAGAAGAAGGGCTACCTGTTCGTGGGCGAGCCGCTCGTGCGCTTCATGATCGACCCGTCGCTGAAGGGCGGCAAGTTCTCTGTGTTCGCAGAGAACGTCGATGCGCCCACCCTGGGCCGCCTCTATGAGGAGGAGCGCGCCTACCAGAAGGGCCTCTCGGGCCAGATGAACATCGTGAACCCCGCGCCGCAACCGCGCCGCGAGCAGGCAAACGACCCGTTTGCCCCCAATGTCCCCGACCCGGCTGCCCCCATCCCCGTCCCGCAGACCATCTCGCGCGACGCGATGGCCGGTATGGCGGGCGGAGCCGCGGCGGCCGGTGCCAGCGTCGCCGCCAACATGGCGGGCTCCCGCGCCCAGCGTGCGCCCCAGGCAGCCCCGCTCGCACAGCTCATCGACGTCGTGACGGGCGACGTGCTCGAGATCACCCGCTCGCGCTGCACCGTGGGACGCGAGCGCGCTGCCGCCGACGTGGTCCTGCGCGACCCCAACGTGAGCCGTCGCCACGCCGAGCTCACCTTCACCGGGTCCGACTGGTCCATCGAGGACCTCAACTCCACCAACGGCACCCTCGTCAACAACCGCCGCATCACGCGCTGCCCGCTGCGCGACGGCGACCTGCTGACGTTTGGCCTCTCCACCTTCGAGTTCAGGGGCTGATGCACCTATGATCGATATCATCCTGTTCGCAGGCCGCATCGTTCTCGTCGTTCTGCTCTACATCTTCCTGTTCGCCGTCATGAAGACCGGCGTGGGCCTCGTGCGCGGCCAGCGCCGCGACTCGGCCATTTGGACCATCGACGTCGACAAGGGTCCCCGCGGCATCCGCGGCATCCACGTCGACATGCTGGGACCGGTCATCGTGGGCCGCTCCCCCAGCTCCGACATCTGCATCAACGAGCCCTTTGTCTCCGCCTCCCACGCGCGCTTTTCGTTGCAGGGCCCGGCGCTGGTCATTGAGGACCTGAACTCCCTGAACGGCACGCTGGTCAACGGCCGCCCGCTCGCTGAGCCCGCAACGCTTCGCGAGGGCGACGAGGTCCAGATCGGCGATGTTGTCATGAAAGTGAATCGCCGATGACAGAAGAGAAGCACAACTTCTCGAACGCGCCCGAACCCACCGAACTCTGGGACGCATCGCACGCCTCCGACCTCCCGCCCGTCTTTGGGCAGGAAGCGGAGGCGCAGGCATCCCCTGCGCATTTTGCCGAGCCGGCTGTCGGCGAGGACGCTGACGCCTCGATCGACCCGCTGGGCGACACCGCCCCGCACGAGATCGAGGCCGCGCACTTCGCACAGCCCGCTTTTGCCGACGGCGCGCCCGCCGATGCGGAGCCGGCGCACTTCGCGGAGCCCGAGCAGGCACCCGCCGCATACGATGCCCCCGCGCCGGTGGAGGAGGAACATCCCTACCCGGAGGCAGCGCACTTCGCCGACGGGGATACCGCGGCAGACGATGTCGTGCCCGCGGCGGATCCGCTGTTCGCCGACCTCACCGATCACAGCGCCGCAGAAGACGATCCCGCGGTTGTGGAGGACATCCTGGGCGACCAGGATACCGGCGAGCTTCCGCCCATCGACGCCATCGAGGCCGCCGCGGCTGCAGCCAAGCAGGTCGCACCGGGCGATACCGCCGAGCTCGACGCTGCGAAAGTGGAATCCAAGCTCAAGGACCCCGGCACGACGCAGAGCTTCATGCCGCTCGCCGAGGAGCGCATCACGACCGACTCGACCTACGACGCGGGCACGACGACCACGCTCATGTGGGGCGCCCGCTCCGACGTGGGCTGCGTGCGCGCGCACAACGAGGACTCCTACCTGGTAGCCTCCCCGCTGTTCGCCGTCTGCGACGGCATGGGCGGCCATGCGGCGGGCGAGGTCGCAAGCTCCATTGCCGTGGAGACCATCGCCAAGATGTCGCCGGGCACGGCCGACGCCGCGCGCCTGGCTGCGGGCGTCGAGGCCGCAAACGCGGCCATCATCGAGGCTTCCGCCAACGGCGTGGGGCGCCCCGGCATGGGCTGCACCGCGACCGTTGCCTATATCGAGGGACACACCATCGCCATCGCGCACGTGGGCGACTCGCGCGCCTACCTCATGCACGAGGGCGTGCTCACGCGCATCACGCATGACCACTCCTATGTGGAGGAGCTCGTCGACGCCGGCGAGATCACGGCCGACGAGGCGCGCATCCACCCCAACCGCTCGGTCATCACCCGCGCACTGGGGTCGGACCCCGCCATGTACGCGGACCACTTCCAGCTGAACATCGACGAGGGCGACCGCCTCATCCTGTGCTCGGACGGCCTTTCCAGCATGGTTCCGGACAGCGAGATCGAAAACATCGCCCAGAAGTCCTCAACGGCGCAGATGTGCACCGACAACCTGGTCGACGCGGCGCTCGCCGCGGGCGGCGCGGACAACGTGTCGGTCGTGGTCGTCGACGTCGTCGACGACGGCCGCCTGAAGCAGGTCATCCGCACGCATCGCCGCAACCTGTTCATCTCGCTCGCGGCGCTCGCCGCAGCGCTCATCGTGGGCGCCGTCATCACGTTCTTCTCCATCGCCGGCTCCGTCTACCTGGGAGTGAACGGCGAGACCGTGGCCGTGTACCGCGGCATCCCCGCCACCGTTTTGGGCGTGCCGTTCCATCGGTTGGAAGAGGAGACGTCAATCAAGCTCTCCGATCTGCCGGAGGACACCCGCAACCGCTTGAGCGAGGGCATTGCCCAAGAAAGCCTCGAGCAGGCATGGGACACGCTCTCGGACTATCGCGAGCAGATCAGCGAGGCGCAGGCGCAGCAGCAAGAGACCGCCGATGCGATCCGCGAGAGCGCCGAGGCCGAGGAGAAGGCCAAGGCCGAAGCGGAGGCGGCCGGTGACGCCCAGCCTCAAGACGGCGGAGGCGGCGAGGCGGCTCCCACCGAGGAGCAAGCCGCACCCGAAGTCCCTGCAACCACCGCTGACCCCAACACCCAGACCCAAGAAGGAGGCGCATGATGGGCAGTCGTCGCAACACCGAGCTCTTCCTGCTCGTCGCCGCTGCGTTCCCCGTGACGCTGCTGTACGCGCTCTACGTCACCACCAACGGCGTGGCGCTCAGCTTCGAGACGCTTGCGGTGCCCATCGGCCTGTTTGCGGCCTTCACCGCCGCGCACATCGCCACGCGCTTCTTCGCGCCCGGCGCCGACCCCGCGATTCTGCCGGTGGTGTTCGCGCTCTCGGGCATCGGCATCACCTTCGTCACGCGCTTGGCGCCCGAACTCGCCATGAACCAGCTGACCATCCTGTTCGGCGCCATCGCGCTCATGTGCGTCACGCTCGCGCTGGTGAAGAACCTCGACATGGTCAAGCGCTACAAGTACACCTTCGGCATCATCGGTATCTTGCTGCTCGTTTTGCCCATGTTCGTGGGCACCGAGGTGTACGGCTCCAAGCTGTGGGTGCAGATTCCCGGCATTGGCCGCTTCCAGCCCGGTGAGTTCGCCAAGATCTTCTTGGTGCTGTTCCTGGCTGGCTACCTGTCCGAGAACCGCGAGCTGCTCTCCATCTCCAACCACAGCTTCCTGGGTCTCAAGATCCCGCGCTTCCGCCTGCTGCTCCCGCTGTTCGTGGTGTGGGGCATCTGCCTGGCCATCGTCGCATTCGAGACCGACCTGGGCAGCGCGCTTCTGTTCTATACCGTGTTCCTCATGATGCTCTACGTGGCAACCGGCCGCGTGTCGTATGTGATCATCGGCCTGTTGTTGCTGCTGGTGGGCGGCTTTGGCGCCTACCAGGTGATGCACCACGTGCAGACCCGTTTCCAGATTTGGATCGACCCGTTCGCGGACGCCCAGGGCGGCGGCTACCAGCTCGTGCAGTCGCTGTACTCGCTGGCTGACGGCGGCCTTGTGGGCGTGGGCATCGGCCGCGGCATGGCGACCAGCATTCCGGTCGTCGAGTCCGACTTCATCTTCTCGGCCATCGGCGAGGAGATGGGCCTGCTCGGCGGCTCCGCCGTGCTGCTGCTGTTCATGCTCTTCGCCGTGCGCGGCCTCACCGTCGCCGCGCGCGCCAAGTCCGACCTTGCCGCGTTCATCGCGAGCGGCCTCACCGCGTCCATCTCGTTCCAGGCCTTCCTCATCGTGGGCGGCGTCACCCGCCTGGTGCCCCTCACCGGTGTGACCCTGCCCTTCATGAGCCAGGGCGGCACCTCGCTGTTGGCGAGCTTCATCATCGTCGCGCTCCTCATGCGCGCCGGCGATGAGGCGACCGGCCGCAACGTCGAGCTCGCGGGCTCGGGTACCGAATCTGGCCCCGTTGCCGCCGCGGTCTCTGCCGTCAACAAGGCCGGCACGCGCTTCTTCCGCTCCGATGAGACCAACGAGGTCGAGGAGTCGCTGGGCAGCCACGCGCGCCCCGGCTCCCGCGTGCGCCGTCGCCTGCTCGACACGCCCGAGTCCGGCGTGCTGGGCCGCGTGGCGCTTGCCAAGCGCCTGACCCGCGAAGTCGTGCTGTTCACCGGCCTGTTCGCGATCCTCATCGGCAACCTCACCTACATCCAGGTCATCAAGGCCAAGGAATACCAGGAGATGCCGAGCAACAACCACACCATCGCCAAGGCCTCCTACATCAAGCGCGGCTCCATCATCACCGCCGACGGTGTGACGCTTGCCGAGTCTATCCAGCAGGAGGACGGCACCTACACGCGTTCCTATCCCAACGGCAGTCTGGCCGCCCATACCGTGGGCTACTACTCCACGCAGTATGGTCTGACGGGCATCGAGCTGTCGCAAAACGAGACGCTCACCGGTTCGCAGGATTACTCGAGCTGGCAGAACGCCATCAGCTCGCTCGCCGGCATGACGCAGCCCGGCAACTCGGTGCAGCTGACCATCAATTCGCGCATCCAGTCCGCCGCCGAGCAGGCGCTTTCGGGCAAGAAGGGCGCCATCGTGGTGCTCGATCCGCGCACGGGTGCCGTACTTGCCAAGGCAAGCGCTCCCACCTTTGAGATCTCGAACGTCGGCGCCGTCATGAACGGCGAGCTATCCGAGGACGAGGCCTCGCTCTACGACCGCACCACCCAGGCGCTCTATACCCCGGGCTCGACCTTCAAGGTCATCACGCTCGCGGCGGCGCTCGACACCGGCACTGCCACGCTGCGCAGCAGCTACGAGTCGCCCGCGTCGATGCAGATCGGCGACAACAAGGTGACCAACGTGGGCGATACCGACTTCGGCACCATGAGCCTGGAGAGCGCGTTCGCCTATTCGTCCAACGTCGTCTTCGGCCAGGTGGCCGTCGAGCTCGGCGCCGACAAGCTCGTGCAATACGCCAACGCCTTCGGCTACGGCCAGGCCATCGGCCAGGACTTCAATACCGCGACGTCGATCATGGCAGATCCCGCCCAGATGACCGAGTGGGAGCTCGCGTGGGCAGGCTCCGGCCAGCCGGTCGGCCAGGGTCACACCGCCGGTCCGCAGACCACGGTCATGGAGAACGCGGTGATGGTCGCCGCCATCGCCAACAACGGCCTTGCCATGAACCCCTACGTGGTTGCCCAGACCCTTTCGCCCGCCGGCACGGTGGTGCGCACCACCCAGGCCCGCTCGCTGGGCCAGGTCGTGAGCTCCGACACCGCCGCGCTGGTGAAGGAGGCCATGCTCGAGGTCGTCGACGAGGGCAGCGGTTCGGCCGCTTCCGTCGCGGGCGTCCAGGTTGCCGGCAAGACCGGTACCGCCGAGGCCACCAAGAGCCAGATCAACACCGCCTTCGTTGGCTTTGCCCCCTATGACACCCCGACCGTGGCCATCTCGGTCATGATTGAGGATTACGACGAGGACCGCGACGAATCCGCCGCAGAGATCGCCGGAGCCGTCCTACGGGTCGCGCTCGAGGCACAGGGCGCGTAAGACCGCCCGCTTCTGAATGGTTTATACGATGCATGCGCATGTGATGGATGAGGAGTAAGAGATGGCGCAACAGCAGAAGTTGCTGGGAGGAAGGTATCTCCTTAAAGACAAGGTCGGCGCGGGCGGCATGGCTTCGGTCTACCGTGCGACCGACCAGGTGCTCGACCGTACGGTCGCGATCAAGATCATGCTTCCCCAGTACGCGAGCGACGCGACGTTCGCCGCGCGCTTCAAGCAGGAGGCGCAGGCGGCCGCTGGCCTTCAGAGCCCTTACATCGTGGGCGTCTACGACTGGGGCAAGGACGGCGACACGTATTACATCGTGATGGAGTACCTGCGCGGCACCGACCTTAAGAGCGGCATTCGCAGCCACGGCGCGCTCGACCCCAAGAAGGTCGCGCAGATCGCCAGCCAGATTTGCGGCGCGCTCTCGGTCGCACACAAGCACGAGATCATCCACCGCGACATCAAGCCGCAAAACATCATGGTGCTCCCCGACGGCAGCATCAAGGTGATGGACTTCGGCATCGCGCGCGCCAAGAACAGCCATCTCACCCAGGACAACAACGTGCTGGGCACGGCCCACTACGTAAGCCCGGAGCAGACGCGCGGCCAGGAGCTGGGCCCCACCTCCGACATTTACTCGCTGGGCGTCGTGATGTACGAGTGCGCCACGGGCAAGGTTCCCTTCGACGGCAACGACGCCATCTCCGTCGCTCTGAAGCAGGTCAACGAACTGCCCGTTCCGCCTTCGCAGATCAACCCCAACGTCGACGGCGACCTTGAGCGCATCATCTTGCGCTGCATGGAGAAGGACCCGCAGAACCGCTTCCAGTCCGCCGACGAGCTGCGCCAGGTGCTGAACAGCTACCTCGCCGGCCGCACGGTCGACGTGCCCGAGCCCACACGCGTCATCAGCGCCGCCGGCGCCGCCACCACGCGCGTGATGTCCGAGTCCACGCAGGCCATGGCGCGCCCTGTGGGCGGCGCTGCGGCGGTCACCCCCACTGGCCGCGCAACGACCGGCAAGTTCGACACGAGCGCCTACGCCGCAGAAGCGCAGAAATCCAGCAAGGGCAAGATCATTGCCGCCATCGTGGCGGTCATCGCGGTGGTCGCCATCGCCGTGTACGCGGCATCGACTCTCTTCGCCCCGGCG
>CALULJ010000016.1 GCA_944321445.1 uncultured Collinsella sp. | reverse complement strand
GTCACTTTTGGTCGACACGTGTCGACCAAAAGTGACCTGCCCCCCCATTTGGTTGCTGGACGATGTATAGCGGAATCCGGAAGTTCGGGACGAAATTCCGGTCTCATCCGCCCATAGGCGAAATACCCGTCGAGAAAACCCCAGTTGAATCCTGCGGCGTTGTCGAGGGGTATTTCCCGTACGGGGAAAGGAGACCGGAATTTCGTCCCGAACGGATTCGGTGAACTGTTGCCGACCGCCCCGAGCGGATTTCTATGCATTTCACCAGACAAAAGCCCAGTTGGCATGGATGTTTTATACATCGGCACTTTCACACCAAAAGTAACCCTCCCCCATTTAGCGCAAAAAGGACCGCCCCGAAGGGCGGCCCCATAATGCAAGCTGTCTGTACGGCGGAAAAGGCTACTTTCCCATGAGTCGGTCAGCGACGGCGGCAACCGCCTCCTCACTCACCGCGCCGCAAGCGGTGCAGGAACCCGAAGCGCCTTCGTCCTCGCCGTGGTGGGGACGGAACTTGGAGTCGACGGCATCCATCTCGAGCGGCTTGATGTGCTGCAGCGTGAAGCCCTTGCCGGCGCGCATGTTCTCCTTGGCCACCGAGATCATGAGCTTGATGCGGTTCAGCTGGTTGACCTCGGACGCACCCGGATCGTAGTCGACCGCCACGATGTTGCTTTCGGGGTGCAGGCGGCGCAGCTCCTTGATCACGGCCTTGCCCACCACATGGTTGGGCAGGCAGGCGAAGGGCTGCGTGCAGATGATGTTCGGCGCGCCGTGGTCGATGAGGTCGAGCATCTCGGCGGTGAGCAGCCAGCCCTCGCCCATGTTGTTGCACAGGCTGAGCACCGTGTTGGCCTTCTCGGCCATGACGGAAATGGGCTCGGGGCGCTCGAAGCGGCTGGACTTCTCAAGCAGGTCGTCGACCGGCTTGCGCATCCAGTCCACCGCGGCGATGGCGGCATCCATGGCGGCACGCGACGCCGCCGAGCTGCCGAGCTCGTCCTTTTGCACCTTGGCGTTGCTCATCGAGTACAGGAAGAAGTCGAGCAGGCCCGGGACCACGGCCTCGCAGCCCTCGTTCTCGATAACCTCGACCACGTGGTTGTTCGCGGTGGGATGGAACTTGACGAGGATCTCGCCGACCACGCCCACGCGCGGCTTGGTGCCCTCGCCCACAAGCGGCATGGTGTCGAAGGCGCGAATAGCTTCACGCGAGAGCTTCGTGAAGCTGCGGCGCGTGAACTTGGGCGCAAGCTCGCGGGCGCGCGCCATGTACTCCTCGAACAGCGCGTTGGCAGCGCCCGGCGTGGCCTCGTAGGGACGGCAGCGGTAGAGCATCTGCATCATCACGTCGCCAAACAGCACGCAGTACACCGCGGCCTTGAGCAGGCCGGGCGACAGCTTGAAGCCGGGGTTGGACTCGTCGAGCTTCACGGCGGCAAGGCTGATCACGGGAATCTCGGGGTGGCCGGACTCACGCAGTGCCTTGCGGATGAGTGCGATGTAGTTGGTGGCACGGCAGCCGCCGCCGGTCTGCGAGATGATCACAGCGGTCTTCGACAGATTGTAGCGGCCGCTCTCGATGGCCTCCATGATCTGACCGGTCACGAGAATCGAGGGGTAGCAGATGTCGTTGTTCACGTAGCGCAGACCCGCCTCGACGGCACCGCGGTCGGTGGAGGGCAGCAGCTCGAAGTTGTAGCCGCCCGCCTTCATGACCTCCTTCACCAGGTCGAAGTGGATGGGCGCCATCTGCGGGCACAGGATGGTGTAGCCCTGCTCGCGCATCTCCTCGGTGAAGGGCACCTTCTCGAAGGCAGCGGAGTTCGCGCGGCGCTGCGCGGCGAGCGCGTACTTGTGCGTGGAGAACGCCGGGGCGTCGGCACTCGGCGCCACGGGGGCGGCGTCACCCTGCTCGTAGGCCTCGCCGGCAGCGGCTGCTGCAGCGGCGCGCTCGGCCTCCTGGTCCTTGAGCGCGGCCATAAGCGAGCGAATGCGGATGCGGGCGGCACCGAGGTTCGACACCTCGTCGATCTTCAGCACGGTGTAGATCTTGCCAGAGCCCTCGAGAATCTCCTGCACCTGATCGGTGGTAAGAGCATCCAGACCGCAGCCGAAGGAGTTCAGCTGGATGAGGTCGAGGTCGTTGCGCAGCGTGACGAGCTTGGCCGCGCGGTACAGGCGGCTGTGGAACATCCACTGGTCCACGACGCGGATGGGACGGTCGGGTTTCACAAGGTGCGCCACCGAGTCCTCGGTGAGCACTGCGAAGCCGAAGCTCGAGATGAGCTCGGGCAGTGCGTGGTTGATCTCGGGGTCGTTGTGGTAGGGGCGCCCGGCGAGCACGATACCGTGACCGCCGTGCTCCTCGATCCAGCTGATGGTCTCCTCGCCCATGGTCTGGATCTCTTCGTGGAAGGCGGCGTCGGCCTCGTAGGCAGCGTTCACCGCGGCATCGATCTCGGAGCGGGTGATCTTGGGCCCGCGCACGCGGCCGCGACCCTCCCCCGCGTCGCGCACGCGCTCGACCGCGATGAGCTCGTACAGGCGGCGCTTGAGCTCGATCTTGTCGTGATAGGGCACGAACGGGTACATGAACTCGACATTCTTGGCCGCGATGTCATCGATGTTCAGGCCGAGCGCCGTGGGGTAGCTCATGACGATGGGGCAGTTGTAGCAGTTGCCCGCCGCTTCGTCCTCCTTGCGCTCCCAGCGGATGCAGGGCATCCAGATGAAGTCGACGTCCTTGTCGATGAGGTTCATGATGTGGCCGTGAGAGAGCTTGGCCGGATAGCACACGGACTCCGACGGCATGGACTCGATGCCCGCCTCGTAGACCTTCTTGCTCGAATTGTCCGACAGCACCACGCGGAAGCCCAGCTTGGTGAAGAACGTGTGCCAGAACGGGTAGTTCTCGTACATGTTGAGCGCGCGGGGAATGCCCACGGTGCCGCGCGGGGCGTCGGCCTCGTCGAGCACGGGACGGTTGAACAGCAGCTCGTTTTTCTTGGCGAAGAGGTTCGGGGCCTCGGTCTTGGCCTTCTTGTGGCCCGCGCCCTTCTCGCAGCGGTTGCCGGTGATGAAGCGACGGCCGCCGCCGAAGTCGTTGATGGTGAGCAGGCAGTTATTGGAGCAGCGGCCACAGCGGGCATGCTTCTGGGTCACGGTCAGGCGCGCGATTTCGTCGGCCGAAAGGATGGTCGAGGTGCCCGTCTCGCCCGCACGGTCGCGCGCAAGCAGCGCGGCGCCGTAGGCGCCCATGCAGCCGGCGATATCGGGACGGATGGCGTTGACGCCCGTGAGCTGCTCGAAGGCGCGCAGGGTGGCGTCGGACATGAACGTGCCGCCCTGAACGATGACCTTCGTGCCGATCTCTTTGGGATCGCGCAGCTTGATGACCTTGAACAGCGCGTTTTTGATGACGGAATAGGACAGGCCGGCGGCGATGTCACCCACCGTCGCGCCTTCCTTCTGCGCCTGCTTCACGCGGGAGTTCATGAACACCGTGCAGCGGCTTCCCAGGTCGACCGGGTTCTTGGCGCGGATGGCCTCCTCCGCGAACGCGCGCACGTCCATGTTCATGGACACCGCGAAACTCTCGATGAAGCTGCCGCAGCCCGACGAGCACGCCTCGTTCAGCATGATGTGCTCGATGACGCCGTCGCGCACGCGCAGGCACTTCATGTCCTGGCCACCGATATCCAGGATGAACTCGACGCCGGGCAGGAAGGCCTTGGCGCCGCGCAGGTGCGCCACGGTCTCGATCTCGCCGGAGTCGGCCTTGAGCGCTTCGATGAGCAGCGCCTCGCCGTAGCCGGTGGTGGTCACGTGGCCAATCGTGCAGCCCGCGGGGATGTGCTCATAGAAATCGGCCATGATGGTCTTGGCCGTGCCGAGGATATCACCGTTGTTGTTGCCGTACCAGGTGTGCAGCAGCTGGCCGTCCTCGCCGACCATGGCCGCCTTCATCGTGGTGGAACCGGCGTCGATGCCAATGAACACGCGGCTGCCCGCGTAGCTCGCGAGGTCGCCCTTGGGCACGACCTCGGTGTCGTGGCGCTCCTTGAAGGCGCGGTAGGCCTCGTCGTCGGCGAACAGCGGGTCCAGGCGTGCGACCTCGGAGCCCTGCGTGTCACCCAGCGAGTCGATGGCGGAGATGAGCTCGGGGAAGGTGGAGAGTTTGTTGGACTCGTGCGCCATGGCCGCGCCGCTCGCTACGAACAGGTGCGCGTTCTCGGGCACGATGCGGTGTTCCTCGTCGAGCTCGAGCGTGATGTAGAAGCGCTTGCGCAGCTCGGAGAGGTACTGCAGCGGACCGCCCAGGAAGGCGACGTTGCCGCGGATGGGACGTCCGCACGCAAGGCCCGAGATGGTCTGCGTGACGACGGCCTGGAAGATCGAAGCGGCGACGTCCTCCGGGCGGGCGCCCTCGTTCAGCAGCGGCTGCACGTCGGTCTTGGCAAAGACGCCGCAGCGGCTGGCGATGGGATAGATGGTGGTCGCACCCTTCGCGAGCTCGTTCAGGCCGGAGGCGTCGGTGTGCAGCAGCGTGGCCATCTGGTCGATGAACGCGCCCGTGCCGCCGGCGCACGTGCCGTTCATGCGCTGCTCGATGCCCTGGTCGAAGTAGATGATCTTGGCGTCCTCGCCGCCGAGCTCGATGGCCACGTCGGTGACCGGAATGAGCGTCTCGACGGCACGCTTGGAGGCGATGACCTCCTGCACGAACTCAAGGCCGAGCCACTGCGAGAGGAGCAGACCGCCCGAGCCGGTGATAGCGCAGGTCATAGGCGTGTTCTTAAGCAAACCGGAGGCGCCCACGAACAGGTCGCGTGCGCAGGCGCGAACGTCGGTGTGGTGACGCTGGTACTTGGCGTACACGATGTGGTTGTCGTCGTTCAGCACGGCGAGCTTGACCGTCGTGGAGCCCACGTCGATGCCGAGGTGCAGGGTGCCGTAGGCCTCCTCGGGCGCCCAAAGGGCACCTTCAGGGATCGTCTCGACCTGATCGGCCTCGCCAGATGCCGCATCTTGCCCCTCATTCGTCAAGCATGGCGCACCAGGCCTATGCTCTCCTCTTTCGGGGCAACCTGCGGCATCTGTCGAGCCCGTCTCCGTGGTTGAGGGTGCGGGTGCGGGGGTTTCTGTGGCTGTGGATTCGGGCTCGTTGGCGGGGTCGGCCTTTTTCTTCCTGAAGAATCCCATGGTTAGTTCTCCTCGGTGTCGAGTTTAAGGTTCAAAAGCTTCATGCCGTAGGCCGGCACGTTGATGTCGATGGGTTTGCCGTAAAGGTCGCCGGGGCGCACGAAGGCGATGACCGTCATGATGCGCGCCATGGTTTCGGGACTTTCACGCAGGCCGTTTTCGAACCAGCGCTGGATCACGCCGACCTCGGCCGAAACGACATAGCTCAGGTAGTAGTCGAAAAACGAGCCCAACGCACCCGGGAAGATACCGGTTTGCATGCGGTTGGCAATGACGCCGCGCGCGAGGTCGATGAGCTTCTTGATAAAGGCAGGGTCGCCACCCGGGCCCAGCAACGACCCGATGAGCGCATGGTGATCACGCAGGTAGCTCAGCAGCTCGACAGAACCGGGCGCGGGCGCCAGGTCGTCGATGTTGCGGTAGAGGTCCTCAAGCGTCGCCGCGCCGATACGCGCTGTGAGCTCGCCGATGTCGACCAGCAGCGCCGCCTCGACCTGTTCGACGAAATCCGGTATGTCCTTGTAATGGGTGTAGAACGTGCGCCGCGTGAGGCCGGCCCGCTCGGTGAGCGACGCCACCGTGACGCGGGAGAGATCTTCCCCTTCGCCCAGCTGGTGGACGAGCGCATCAAGCAGAGCGTGCTGCGAGCGCAGCGACCGTCGGTCGCACTTGAAATCGGTCTGTGGCATGCAGTCCTCTCGGTTGCAATTTCACTCAGTGTGCATTATTGCACACAGTGTGCACGAATATTCACCGAGCACCGTCTCTGCACAACCAATTAGGGCGGGCCACGTTTGGTCGACACAATGTCGACCAAACGTGGCCCGCCCCCAATTGATTTGGCACCTTCTCAGAATGTCACAAAGACGCAATCTCCGCTTCAAGCTCATCACGGTGCTCGTTCAAATAGTCCGCCATGTGAGGGATGGCAAAGGAGACCCTCCCCCATGATCTCGATTCGATCACGTCTTCGCGCATCAAGCGAGCCCTCACCGTGCTGACCTGCTGCAACGTCTTGCCCAAACGCCGCGCCACCTCTCCACTCTCGCTAGGCTTGGCCCCATCGGAAGCCATAGCCAAAAGATAGGATATGGCGGTACCCGGAAGACGTTGCAAAACAGGCTCGATGACCGTTGCATCGAAACGCCGTCGCGCTTGAAGCGTCCCCTCTTGGGCCAGTTGCTTATCCACGGTATCTGTGCCGGCCTTTCTGGCTGCCTGCCACACGTAATAGCCAACAAGCTGAACCATAAAGGGATAACCTTGCGTTGACTCGGCTAGTTCCTCGCAAACCTCTTGAGCAATTGCCATACCGGTCTCGGCCATTGTGCGGGCAAACGATTGGGCAACCTCTTCGATATCGACAGGTCCAAGCTCTACCGGCACCGCGCGCCGCAAAAATGTTAACGTCCTACCGTTTACCACGTTCTCGATCATCGAAGGCAGGCCGGCAAAGACAAATGCGATATTGCGGTCTTCTCGAATGATGTGCTGGATAGCCACAGAAAGTGCTCGCATTTCATAAAGCGACGCATCTTGGACTTCGTCCAAGGTAATTAAAACACCCGGATTATCCCTTTTGGCTAACGCGCCCAGTGCCTCACGAAGCGAAAGAGCCGCTCGATCCAACTCGACAGTGCCGAGCGAAACGCCAAGAATCGAAGGGCCCGCCGTAATGCGCCCTACGCGTCGATCGGGGTTTGCCGCAGCGAGTAATCGGTCACAAAAGCCCTCGCTTGCCGTCTCGTCAAGCATGGTCCAGCCAAGCGCACGCGCATATGATCCAATTTCATTAAGAAGAACGGTCTTGCCCATTCCACGCATGCCTGAAACCCGCATGAGACGTCCCGGAGGCCCCGGGCCCATTTTCAAGACCTTCTGCAAACTCCTCTATCACTTCATCGCGACCAATAAAAATCGGTGGATTCTTCCCTGCTGTTGGCTTAAACGGGTTGACGCCCATAACATTCTCCCAGCTAGAAGGCATCTTTATAAAGAATATAACAGAGAATAGCAAAGTATAGCTGAGTATAGTTCTCTCCGACGCACAGCAGGACATCGAACAGAGAATGCTGTACCTGACCGGCCGTCACGATTGAATTCGATTTTATCCTGTCTTCTTGCTTTTGGTCGACACGATGTCGACCAAACGAGACCCGACCAAACGAAACCCGCCCCCAATTGGTTTTTGGGAATACTAGCGGTACACGCCGTTTGAGGAGATGGTCCGTTATGTCCATTTTTGCTGCTTATGCTGTGCCGCACCCGCCGCTGATCGTTCCCAGGGTTGGAGGCGGCCGCGAGCGCGACATCCAAGCGACCATCGACGCCTACCGCGAGGTGGCGCGCCGCATCGCCGACCTCGCGCCCGAGACCATCGTGATCTCGAGCCCGCATTCGACGTCCTACCTCGACTACCTGCACATCTCAGGCGGAACAGGCGCGCGCGGAACCTTCGCGCAGTTCGGCGACCGCGCCGACGGCAGCCGCGTTACCTACGACGAGGAGTTCGTCGACGCCTTGTGCCGTGCTGCGGATGCGCGTGACCTTCCCGCCGGCACCGCAGGCGAACGCAACCCCGACCTCGATTGGGGCGTGCTCGTACCGCTTCACTTCGTTCAGGAGGAATACGAGCAGCGCGCAGACACGGGTGTAGAACTCCCTGCGTATCGCGTGGTCCGCATAGGGCTCTCGGGCCTCTCCCCTCGCGCGCATTACCAGCTGGGCAAGCTGGTGCAGCATGTCGCAGAGGAGCTCGGACGCCGCTGCGTCTTCATCGCTTCGGGCGACCTCTCGCACAAGCTGAAGGAGGACGGGCCGTACGGCTTCGCGCCCGATGGCCCCGTGTTCGACGATTTCATCTGCCGCGCGTTTTCCGAAGGCGACTTGCTCTCCCTGCTGACTGCCGACCCCGGCATGTGCGAGCGCGCCGCCGAATGCGGGCTGCGCTCGTTCCAGATCATGGCGGGCGCGCTCGACCGCACGCCCGTGCGCGCTGAGCTGCTGTCGCACGAGGGACCGTTCGGCGTGGGATACGGTATCGCGGCATTCACGCCCACAGGAGCTGCGGGTTCCGATGCTTCGCGCGCGATCGGCGACCAGTACGATGCCTGGCACGCCGACGATATGGCGCGGCGCAAGGCTGCGGAAAGCCCTTGGGTGCAGCTTGCGCGCTATTCGCTCGAATCGTACGTGCGCGAAGGCAGACGCATCGACCCCGCACACGACTTGCCGGATGACCTTGCCAACAGCTTGCCCGACGAGCTGTTCTCCACGCAGGCGGGCGCGTTCGTATCGCTCAAAAAGGACGGCCAGTTGCGCGGCTGCATTGGGACCATCCTGCCCACGCGCGACACGCTGGCGGCAGAGATCTGCGCGAACGCGATCTCCGCCGGTTGCCGCGACCCGCGCTTCTCCCCCGTCGAGGCCGATGAACTCGACGAGTTGGTCTACGACGTGGACGTGCTCTCAGTGCCTGAGCGCATCTCGGGGCCCGAGGAGCTCGACCCCAAGCGCTACGGTGTCATCGTGAGCGCGAGCCGTGGACGACGCGGCCTGCTGCTGCCCGACCTCGACGGCGTCGACACGGTCGAGGAGCAGATTCGCATCGCCGCGCGTAAGGGCGGTATCAACCCTGATGAGTCGAGCGTCACCCTCGAGCGCTTCACGGTAACCCGGCATCTGTAATCGAACGGGAACATGGCACCTGCCCCCGATCCCCCCGTGGGAAAAAAGTGCCTGTCCCCATTTTCCCACTGGAGGTCCCCATGAGTACGACCTGCACCATATGCCCGCGGCGCTGCCGACTCGCGCCGGGCCAGACCGGGTTTTGCCGCGCGCGCCGCAACGAAGGCGGCACCGTTGTCGCTGGCAATTACGGGCGCGTGACCTCGCTTGCGCTTGACCCCATCGAGAAAAAGCCACTCGCGCGCTACCGGCCGGGCACCCTCGTGGTGTCGCTTGGCAGCTACGGATGCAACCTGCGCTGCCCGTTTTGCCAGAACGCCGAGATTTCGCAGGCGGGCGAGAAGAACATCCCCTGGCGGGAAATCTCCCCGGAGGAGCTCGTGGACCTCACGCTTGACGCCCGCTCGCGCGACTCGCGGGTTATTGGCATCGCCTATACGTACAACGAGCCGCTCGTGGGTTGGGAATACGTGCGCGATTGCGCGCGGCTCGCCCACGAGCGCGGGCTCGTGAATGTGCTCGTGTCCAACGGGTGCGTTGAAACCAGTGTCCTCGATGAGCTCGCCGGCCTGATCGATGCGGCAAACATCGACCTCAAGGGTTTCACAGATGCGTTCTACGATGCCTGCAGCGCCGGTCCGGGCGCGCTCGCCTGCGTGAAGAGCACGATTGAACGCTTGGCGGCAGACCCCGCCTGCCATCTGGAGGTCACCACGCTCATCGTTCCCGGTATGAACGACACGGATAACGAGATCGATTCAGCGGCCCGTTGGCTCGCCGGCCTCGATGGCGAACGCGGGCGCGAAAGCATCACCTACCACGTAACGCGCTTCTTCCCGCGCTGGCATCTGACCGACCGTGGCCCTACGCCCGTGGAAACCGTGTACCACCTTGCAGAAGTTGCACGGCGTCACTTATCTTACGTCTTTACCGGCAATTGCTAGCGCCCACGCGGCAAACCCTTCGGGCGGTAGACAATTTCACGAGTTTTGGTAAACCCATCATTGCAATGTGATTATCATATTTTAATTCTCAGCTAGTTTTATACATTGATAACAGCGTTTCCGCAGGATTGCATGTCCACTGTATTCATTTCTATAAATGACGTCGCGTCACTTACCAAATTCATGACCAAAACTCGATTATTTGGCTTTTCGCCCACGACGACACGTAATGCACCGGCTCTCCAGACACCCTTCCGGCGCAACCGACGCGAACATGCACCCCACAGAACCCTCCGCAAACAAGGGATGAGGCCCAAAGGCCCCATCCCTCCCCCTGCATCAATTGTTGATAGCGCTCCTAAACGTCGATCCGCTCGAGCAGCGTCGTCTCGTTCCCCAAAAAGGCAGGCTTCAGCTTCGCCTTATGACGAAGAAACGACGTGCTTGCCTCCATGCTGGCACGATCCTCCCAGCGAGAAACGATGAACACGTGACCGGGACGTTTCGCGCAGCCAAAGACTTCCATGCCCAAGCAACCCGCATCGTTAGCTGAAGCATCTGCTGCGAACTCCTGTGCTGCCGCAACATACTCCTCTTCCATTCCCTCACGAACGGCGTTGTCCACAATCTGCACTATCATGGGCTATCTTCCCCCATCGAGGTTCTCGCCATCGCTTGCGATGACATCGCGATACCAATAGAAGCTGTCTTTGCGGTAACGGGACAGGCCCCCATCGAAGTCGACATACACGAAGCCGTAGCGCTTCGTTCGATCGCCGCTTGCGCTGTACAGGTCGATGCAACCCCAGGGCAAATACCCTAGCACAGGGACTCCGTCCTCAAACCTCGTCTTGTTCACCGCGTCAATGTGCTCGCGCAGGTAGGCGATGCGGTAGTCGTCATGAACCGTACCGTCCTCGTTAAGTACGTCGTCTTTAACGCCCAGGCCGTTTTCCACCACCATCACCGGCAAGCCGAAACGGTCGTACAGCTCATTCATGAAAATCCTCAAGCCCATGGGGTCGATTGTCCAGCCGAATGAGGACTTTTCAAGACAAGGGTTCGCATAGGCCGAGTACATCATCTGAATGGTCTCCGCGTCCTCGTTAGCCTTGTTCTCGCCGTCACGCATGCACACGCTGTAGTAGTAGCTAAAGGAGATGAAGTCCATCTTGGACGTGGGGTCCAGCATAAGCTGAACATGGTCGGCGGCGATCTTGAGGTCGACACCAGCACTCTCCATGGCTCGAAGCATGTGAGCGTTGTAGCGACCGGATGTCAGCAGCTCGATCTCGTCCCAGTTAACAGTCTCGTTGTGCACCTGTGCCGCCCGCACGTCACGCGGATCGGGAGAAAGCGGGTACGCCAGGGCGCTCGCCATCATGCAGCCGATAGAAGCGCCGGGAAGCATCTTGTGGCAGGCACGCACGGCAGCGAAATGCGCCAATATCGTATGGTGATAGCTCGTCCAGCGATATACCTCGTAGTCGGGATCCTGCGAGGAACGCTTTTTGCTGCTGAACATCGAGGGAATCATCAGCCCCAGGTTGTTCTCGTTGAGCGTCAGCCAATAGTGCACCAGATCGCCGAAGTGCTCGAAGCACACATGGCAGTAGCGCTCGAATGCCCGAAGGGTCTCCTCCCCAAACCAACCGTCGTATTTCTCGACGAGCGCAAGGGGCATATCCCAGTGGAACAGCGTCACCACGGGCTCGATACCATGGTTCTTGAGCTCGGAGAACACGCTGCGGTAGAAGGCGATGCCCTCCTCGTTCACCGGGCCCTCACCGTCGGGGATGATGCGCGTCCACGCGATGGACATGCGAAACGCCGTAAATCCCATCTCGGCCATAAGGGCGATATCCTCGCGATAACGGTGGTAGAAGTCCGATGCGATGCTATACGTTATTCCGGACTTCGCCTCTCGCGCATCGTAGATGCTCTGCCCTTTGCCGCCTTCGTTGCCACCGCCCTCGAACTGGAAGGCCGATGTCGAGCCTCCCCATAGAAACTTCTGCTCCGACATGGCTACTCCTTGACCGTCTTGATGCTGGGGCCCTTGATGTTCGCCTTCGCGAGCACCATGGTGACCAAGAACGCAGCAGCAAAGGAGATGACAAGCGTCGCCACGCCAACGACAACGTTCATGATGCCCTTATCGCCAAACATGGCGGGAATGCCGATGGCGCTGGAAGATGCGATAGCGTAGAGGCGCAGACCGAAGATGCCGGCGAACGCGCCACCGATTCCGCCGCCAATCATGGCGCCCAGGAAGCCGAAGCCACTCGGGATGTTGATGCCGTACATGGAAGGCTCGGAGATACCCAGCACAGCGGAAAGCGACGCGGAAATCGATTCGCCGAGTTTGCCCGAATCCTTGCTGAGCATGCCGACGGCAAGTGCGGCGCCCGCCATGGCGAGGTTTTCGGCGCACATGCTGGGCATGAGCAGCTGGTCATAACCAACCGTGGTGATAGAAGCGACGATAACGGGGAACGCAAACGAGTGGGTGCCGGTCGCAATCATCACCGGGGTGAAGAACGCAAGCAGGGCAACAGCGAAGAAGCCGAGGTTGTCGCCCATCCAGATCACGGCACCGCCCAGCATGTTTCCGATCTCGTTGCCCAGAGGACCGATAACGATAAGCATGATTGGCGTCATGACGAGCATGGTGAGCACGGGCGCCATGAACGAACGGATAATGGCAGGCATAATCTTGTTGAAGAACGATTCGACATAATGCATGAGCCAGACGCCCAGGATGATGGGAAGAACGGTCTTGCTGTACGCAACCGTAGGAATGCCAATGCCGAAGACCGACAGCTGCTCCACGCCCAGGCTGTCAAACGCCGAAAGGTTGGGGTGCAGCATGATCGCGCCAAGCAGCATGGCCAGCAAGGGCGTGACATCCAGCTTGCGAGCCGCATTGTAAGCAATGAAAATGGGCAGGAAATAGAAGCCCGCATCGTAGATGATGTTCAGAACATAGTAGGTCGGGCTGTCTTCAGGAAGCACGCCAACGAGATTCAGGATAGTGAGGATCGCACCCATCATGCCCGATGCCATGAGCACCGGCACGACCGGGGTGAAAATGCCGGAGACGACCTCGAAGAAGCGATCGCTCCATTTCTTCTTGCCACCCTCAGACGCGACATCTCCGCTGGCATCTGAGGTCTTGGGGAGCATCCCTTCGACGATCTTGAAAACGTTTGACACATCGGGACCGATGCATACCTGGTACTGACCGTTTTGAACAATGACGTCCACAACGCCGGGAATCGCCTTGATCGCATCGGTGTTCTTGGTCGCCGCATCAAGATCGTTCAGCGTGAAACGCAGGCGCGTCGCGCAATGCATCACGTGCTTAACGTTATCTCCACCGCCCACATAGTCGACAATCTGCGTCGCCATAGCTTGATAGTCTTTAGCCATGATTCCACCTTACATGCCTGTGCGCTTATAAATAGCATGCTATCTATTTACTACGCATACTGGGTTTCCTGTGCTCGAGCAAGTATATTGTATGCTATGTATTCGCGATAGATAGGGTACTATGTATTTTTGAGCAGGCTGCATTGGGTAAACGGTTGAAATCAGGCGGCGAACGGCAATTCCCCTCGTGAAATCTGTATATCGCTCCCTCGTTTTACGCGGTGTCCCGGTACAATCCTCTTATAGATAGCACCCTATGAGTATGTGGACCTTGGAGAGCTATGCCTGACTTTGATGCCCGCGCTGGGGCGGAAACAATCCTCAGCACATCATCGAGTTTGCTCGTGCGAACGGTGCATGACCTCGATAAACTGGTGTTCAAGCGCATTGCAGACGTCCTTGACCCCCATGGGCTTAGCCAGACGCAAGCGCTCTTCATCATCTACTTGGGCTATAACACCGATGAGGCGGTATACCAGTCCAAGCTCGAAAAGGCATTCGGCCTTTCGAATCCAACGGTGACCGCCTCGATTCGCTCGCTGGTAAAAAAGGGCGTCATCTACCGGGAGCAGGACAAGCATGACGGGCGGTTTTTCCAGCTCTTTCTCACCGATTACGGCAAGACGCTCTACGCCCCGTGCATCGAGGCGTTCCAGAAGGCAGATGAGCTGTTCGGCGAGCTGCTGAGCCCCGAGGAAGTCGAGACGTTTCGTCATCTGCTCCAGAAGCTTTTGCAGCGCTAGGGATAAGGCCCGTTGAAAACCGCGACAGGATGCTGGAGCGCATCGGCTAGATTTGCTCGTATCCATTCCAGCCCGCTTTCGAGGTCCAGCGGGATTCGCCGGGGTGCACGTTATTTCGGAACTTGCCGCACATGCGCTCGACCTTGAGGCGCCAGACCGTAGTGACCGGCACGAGCTTTTTGCTCCACGGGAAGTCTTCGGCATGGTAGTGGCGCATGAGCACCTCAAGGCCGTGGATCTTCTGGTCATCGGGCAGAATCTCGACCGTGCCCTGCCCTATCACACTGCGATAGCCCATGGTGCAGCTCATGCGCTCGTCATAGAAGATGAAGTTATGGTCGCAGTCCATCTCGAACGAGGCGCGGGCGTCGCGCACGATGAGATCGAGCTTTTCACCCCGATTGGCGCTATGGAAGTACAGGTACACCTGGTCGCCTTCGACCTCAACGCCAAAGTTCAGCGGCACGATGTAGGGAAAACCATCCGCGCCGTTGAGCGCCATGCGACACACATCGCAGGCGTCCATGATGGCAAGCTGTTCGGCGCGGTCGGTGATTTCGCGATCTGCGCGGATCATACGGCCTCCCATGTTGTCCGTACAAGTTTGAAGGCAGTGTAGCATGCCGTGAGCAAATTGCGCGCTGCACCCTAGGAAACCGGCTTCAACAACGCCCCTATTCCGCCAGGCGCTCCAAGGTGTCGCCGGACAGGCGGTAGACCGTCCATTCGTCCATGGCTTCGGCGCCAAGCGAGCGGTAGAAACCGATGCTCGGCTCGTTCCAGTCGAGGCACCACCACTCCATGCGGCCGCAGCCTCGCGCGCGGGCGATGCGTGCGAGCTCACGCAGAATCGCGCGGCCCATGCCCCTCCCCCGCCACTCGGGGCGCACGTAGAGGTCTTCCAAATACAGGCCGCGCCTGCCCAGGAAGGTCGAGAAGTTGTGGAAGAACAGGGCGAAGCCCACGGGCTCGGGCTCGCCGGGCACCTCGGCAAACAGCACCTGGGCCCCGTGTTCGTCGAACAGCTCTTGCTCGAGCGTCTGCGCATCGGCCACCACCTGATCTTCCAATTGCTCATAGCGTGCCAGCTCGCGGATAAAACGCAGCACAAGAGGCGTATCGGCGCGCTCGGAAAAACGGAAAGTCAGCTGGGCGGCTGCGTTGTTGGCGTCCATGGATTCGCTCCTTTGTGTTTGCGGGCGTTACTCGATCCGTATGTACGACGCTATGCGCCCCTGGCGGCGCACCGTGGCCATCATGTGGCGCGGCACCGCATGGAACCGACAGCTGCCGATAACGTTTCCGGCGGCGCGCTTGGCGTCATCGCTGCCGTTCGATGTGGCATAGGCGTGCTTGAAGCGCTCGAGCATGGTGATGTCGTTGCCGCCGTCGCCATAGACCGCGACCTCGTCTTCCGTATAGCCGTAGTAGCGCGCAAGCCACGCAATGGCCGCACCCTTGTTGACCGCCGGGTCGGTCATCTCGAACATCACCGGCGAGAACGGGGCGTTTACCACCAGCTCCGGACGCTCGGCCAAAAACGCTTTGAGCTCCTCACTGCGCGCGGGGTCGGCAACGCGGCAGTTCACCTTGAGGACGGTGCGCTCGAGCAGCTCGGCGAGCGGCGTTTCGAAAAAGATGGATTCCTGCTGTACTTGACGCATGCCGCGCAGGGCGATGCGACGCCACCAGGGGTCCGCACCGAAGCCTTCGGCGCGCATTTCGGGCGTGCCGGTCGCGAAGGTTCCCTCGAGCGTGATGCAATCGAAGCAGATGTCGGGAAATGCCGGGAGGAGTTCTTCGAGCAGGCACGGCTGTACGGGGAACGTTTTGAGAACGCCCTCGCGCCCAACCACAATGGAGCCGTTTGCGCTGCACATCTCGACCGGAAGGCCATCGAAGCCGTGCTCGTTGTTCGAAAGCATGGTGCGCCCCGTGGCGATCACCATATGCGCGCCCGAGTCGACCACGGTGTTGACGGCACGGGCGATTGTGCGATCGACCTGGTGCAGCGCATTGAGCAACGTGCCGTCCAGGTCGGCGGCGAACAGTTTGATCATGGGCGGTTTCCAAACTTCTCGATTGACCGCCATCCATGGTACCCCCATCGGCAGGAAACCTGTCCCAAAACAGGCCAAACTGTCCTCACTGGGGACGGGGGTGGGAGAGGCCACTTTGGCCTCTCCCACCCCCGTCCCCAGAGAGGACAAAGTGGCGCGTGGCACCCCCGCCCCCAGAGACGCCAAGTGAGCGCAGGCCACCCCTACAAAGAAGACGGCTTCCTGAGGTGCCCGAGATTGCCCTGAAAGAGGAGGGCATAGGCCTTCGTGCCATGCCCGACGATTGAAGGGCAAGGTCGGGTGCCTCAGGAAGCCGAGGGGACCAGTTACCCTAACGCGACGTCGAGGACCATCATAATCACGAAGCCGGCGATGACGCCGAAGGTGCCCACGTTGGAATGTTCGCCCAGATGTGCTTCGGGAATGAGTTCTTCCACCACCACATAGATCATGGCGCCGGCGGCAAACGAGAGCAACCAGGGCATGAAGGGCTGAATCCAGCCGGAGATGAGAACGACTAAGATGCCGAAGATGGGCTCGACGATGCCGGAGAGGCTTCCCAACGCAAAGGCGCGAGGGCGCGAGATGCCCTCACGCGCAAGGGGCAGTGAGATCGCCGCGCCCTCAGGGAAATTCTGCAACCCGATGCCCAGCGCAAGCGCAAACGCCATGCCCAGATACGCATCGCCCATGGCGCCCGTAGTCTGGGCAGCCATGGCAAACAGCAGACCCACGCTCATACCCTCGGGAATATTGTGCAAGGTCACCGCCGATACGAGCAGCGTCGTGCGCTTCCAGCTGGTTTTAACGCCTTCTGGCTCATCGGCACCAGCATGCAGATGCGGCAACAGCGAGTCGAGCGCCACCAAAAACGCTACACCCAGCAAAAAGCCACCCGCAGCCGGGATCCAACCAATCTGCCCGAGCTCCTCCGCCTGCTCGATGGCAGGGTTGAGCAGCGACCACACGCTCGCCGCCACCATCACGCCCGCCGCGAAGCCCAAGAATATATGGTGCATGAGCTTGCGCTCACTGCGGAAGAAGAACACCACGGCGGAGCCGGCGGTGGTCATGAGCCACGTGAATCCGCAGCCCAGCGCTGCCCATGTGAGTGCCTGCAGCATATTGGGAGATACCACGGCTCCCCCTTTCCCGTCCGGCGGCATGCGCCCGGACGCATTCGTCAACTATATGTTACTCATACTACCACGATTAGTTAGCCATGGTTAACCACCTAAATAAGCCCAGCAAGCCTGTCCCAAAACGCGCCACGTTGGCCTCTCCGGGAACGGGGGCAGGAGAGGGCAGTCTTGTAGAGGTTTTCTCTTTCTTTTGTGTTACGAATCGTTTGAAATAGCCGCCCTGGTTGAGGGCCGTGTGCACACAATAAGCGCTGTATAGTACATTGCATTGCAGCATGCGATATAGCTTTTTACTAGCCTGAGCAAGCCTCTACGAGTAGTTGAACAAACGTTCAGCTACTAGCTTAAATGTCATTTTTCAGCATACAGTAATACGGAATGCACGGGGCGTGGAGGCGTACCCCCCGTGACGGAGGGATCATCGAGTGAAAAGCATGCAGCATGGACATTCGACAAATTAGATACTTCGTGTACGCCGTCGAGGGCACCTCGCTGTCCGCTGCGGCAAAGTGTCAATACGTGACGGTACAGGCGGTATCGAAGGCCATCTCGGAGCTCGAAAGCGAGCTCGGATCGCGTCTGCTCATCCGTGGCAACCACGGCGTGCAACCTACGGCCATCGGCCTGGCGTTCTACGAGCGTGCGCGCAAGATACTCGAAAGCTTCAATGAGCTGGAAGACTTCACCAAGAGCTTCCCTGTTGCCAAAGACAGCGGGCGCATGATCATCGCGCTATGCTCCCCCGCTTTCGCCAATGCCGAACAGTTCATGACGACGCTGTCGAAATACATCGGCGCGCGTCTGGGCATTAAACTCGACATCATCATTACTCCCGGCAAGATCGCCATTGACGCGCTCATGGCGGGCGATATCGACGCCGCATGCACCATCGGCGAGTACACGAGCCCGGACACCGACAGCGTCACCATCGGCAGCCTGCCCACCGGCATCGCTCTGGCAAAGTCGCACCCGCTTGCGCACCAGCAGTCTGTAACGCTGGCCGACCTGCGCCCCTACCCCGTCACGTGGTCGGAGACCTACGATTTATTCAACCGCTCCATCCAGGCGGTCTACCGCGAGCGCGGCCTGAAGTCGCCCAAGTGCGTGACGAACCCGAACACCTTCGACGAGCAGGAGTTCTTCCTCGACCGCAACGGATACGCCTTCGCCGCGTTCCTGCCGTTCTCGCAGATCACGCAGCCTTTCCTCAAACTGCTGCCCATCGATCCGCGCGAGGCGGTGAACATCCCCCTGTGCGTCATCACGCCCAAGACGCGCAAGACCGATGCCTACCTCGCCTTCGAGCGCTCCATCGAGTCGATTTTCCGCTCCGGAAAGCTCATTCCGAACATGCATTAAGCGCTCGCCGCAACGCGCGGTCAGCGATTGCACGCAAAGCGCCCTTGCCACCTCAAAGCGGCAAGGGCGCTTTTCTCTATGAACAGCCTGATGACTGAATGGCGTCGGTGCGAGAAAACCACGCTACACGGCCTCAACGCCGCGCTCGCCGGTACGGATGCGCACAACCTCCTCGACCGGTGCGACGAAGATCTTGCCGTCGCCCACCTCACCGGTGCGTGCCGCCGCACAGATGGCCTCAATCACACGGTCCACCTGGGCGTCTGCAACCACAAGGTCGAATTGCACCTTGGGAATGGTGTTGAGCAGCACCTCGGTGCCACGTACGTACTCTTTCCATCCGTGCTGATTGCCGCAGCCCTGCACCTGAACGATGGTCATGCCGCGCACATCGATGGCGAACAGAGCGTCCTTGAGCACCTCGAGCTTCTCGGCGCGCACGATGGCGGTGATTCGCTTCATAGACAGGCTCCTTTCATGAGTGAACCGCTGATGCAGGTTCGTTGTACAGACCGTGCGCCAGAAGCATCATGCTGCTCAGATAGGCCGGAATGGTCGATACGCCATCCGCTCCCGCCGCAGCACGGGATGCGATGCGCCCCCGCTGTCCATCGAGCGTCACCGCGGGCTCCGGCATCACATGCTCCGCAGCCTGTGTGCCATCGTTCATCACGCGCACCATATTCATCACACCCATCTTCATCAGTCCAATCCGCTAAAGGCGGGATACGCGCTCTCGCCGTGTTCGGACACATCGAGACCAAGCGCCTCGTCGCTCTCGTCGACGCGCACCTTCCCGCCCAGAATCGCACGGACCACCGCAGCGATCACGAGGTCGAGCACAATCACGATCGCAAGCGTCACCACGATGCCCACAACCTGGTCGATAAGCAGCGCAACATCGCCGGTGTACAGCAAACCGCCGTGCTCGGTCCAGGAAAGCTCGGGCACGCAGAAGATGCCCGTGAGCACGCCGCCCAAAATGCCGCCGATACCGTGACAACCGAAAGCGTCAAGTGCGTCATCGTAGCCGAAGCGGCTCTTGAGGTGCGAGATGGCGAAGTAGCACACCGGTGACACGATCGCGCCCATGACGAGCGCCGCCCAGGGCTCGACGAAGCCGGCACCCGGCGTGATGGCGACGAGGCCCGCAACCAAACCGGTGCTTGCACCCACAAGCGTGGGCTTTCCCGTGAGCAGGCATTCGACTGCCATCCACGACAGCAGACCCGCAGCGCTTGCGGTCACGGTATTGAGAACGGCAAGCGCGGCGATGCCATCGGCCGCGAACGCCGAGCCACCGTTGAAGCCAAACCATCCGAACCACAATAGGCCCGCGCCCAGGGCGACAAACGGCACGTTATGCGGACGGTAGCTCATAACACCGTATCCGCGACGCCCGCCCGCAATAACGCATAGGATGAGCCCGGTAACGCCCGAGGAGATGTGGACCACGTCGCCGCCCGCGAAGTCGAGCGCGCCGATGACATCGCCGATGAGCGAGCCCTCGCCGCCCCATACCATGTGCGCCAGCGGCGCATAGACCACGAGCACCCAAATGCCCATGAACAGGGCCATGAAGCTGAAACGCACGCGCCCTGCCAGCGATCCGGTGACGATTGCGGACGTGATCATGGCAAAAGCCATTTGGAACGCGATGTCGACCACAGACGGGTACGCGGCGTCGGCCGGGGGATTTGCCAGCTCGGCCTGGAGTTGCGCCACCGTGGGCAGCGCGAGCAGCTGGTCGAAACCTCCTAAGAACGAGTAGGAGCCGTCGCCTCCGTATGCGAGCGACCATCCCGCCACGATCCACAGAACCCCGACGATACCGATAATGCCGAAGCACATGAGCATGGTGTTCACCACGTTCTTGCGCCGTGCCAGGCCGCCATAGAAAAAAGCAAGGCCCGGCGTCATGAGGAATACGAGCATGGTGCAGACGAGCATGAATGCCACAGAGCCGCTATCGAACATGCGCCCTCCTTTGTTCGCATCGAACAGAACGCGGCCATCATGGCACCCGCTCCGAACGCACCGGATGGCAACCGACGAGATATTCGAGATGCAAACGGGCGGAAGCACGCCGGACGCGCGCTCGAAACCTGCACGAAAAACCCGAAACGCTCCGGCAACACGAAGCCACATCGAACAATCCCCTGCCGCTGCCACCCAGACCGCGCGCGCAAGCGGCGACACAGCGTTTGCCGACAAGAACGCAACCCTCGCACACCCGACACACATCGAGCGTTGATTTGTGAGATAGTGGGTAGACTGATGCGGCGACGCGAAGGGCGGCGCGCACGATCTGCAGGGGGAGGGGTCGCAGAGCATGTATCTGTCGGACATTGCGTCACCGAGCGATGTCAAAGCGCTCGACCTGCATGAACTCCCCGTTTTGTGCCAAGAGCTGCGCGAAGCCCTCATCGAGAGCTCCGCTGCGGTAGGCGGCCACGTAGGCCCCAACCTGGGCGTGGTCGAGCTGAGCGTGGCGCTGCATCGCGTGTTCGACTCACCGCGCGACAAGATCGTCTTCGACGTCTCGCATCAAACGTATGCCCACAAGGCGCTCACGGGGCGCGCGCAGGCGTTTCTCGATCCTGCTCGCTACGCAGATGTGAGCGGTTTTTCGAACCCCTTGGAATCCGAGCATGACCTGTTCGCCATGGGGCACACCTCCACCTCCATCGGCCTCGCGGCGGGCATGGCGAAGGCGCGCGATCTCGCAGGTGACGACTACGACGTCATCGCGGTCATCGGCGACGGTTCTTTGTCGGGCGGCCTGGCATTCGAGAGCCTCGATAGCGCGGCTGCCGGCGGCAACGGCTTCATCATCGTCGTGAACGACAACGACCAGTCCATCGCCGAAAACCATGGCGGCCTGTATGCGAACCTCGCTGAGCTCCGTGCGACAGCAGGTCAAGCTTCCTGCAGCTTCTTCCGCTCCCTGGGGCTCGATTACCGCTACCTCGAAGCGGGCAACGACGTGCTTGCACTCATCGACGCCCTCTCGGAGCTGCGCGGATGCGAGCGACCCGTCGTGCTGCACATCCATACGCGCAAGGGCTTGGGCTTTGCCCCGGCCGAGCAGGACCCCGAGGCCTGGCACCATGTGGGACCGTTCGACCCCGCCACGGGAGAAAAGCGCGCGAGCGCCGCAACGGGACCCGACTACGCCGAACTCACGGCAACGCACCTGTTGCCGCGTATGCAGTGCGATCGCAGCATCGTGGCCATCACCGCGGCGACCCCCTACATCATGGGGTTCACGCCCGAGCGCCGTGCGAGCGCCGGCGAACAGTTCGTTGACGTCGGCATCGCCGAGGAGCATGCGGTCACATACGCGTCGGCCCTCGCCGTCGCGGGCGCCAAACCCGTCCTGGGCGTTTACGGCACCTTTTTGCAGCGCGCCTACGACGAGCTGTGGCACGACCTGTGCCTGAACAACGCGCCAGCCACCATTTTGGTATACGGTTCATCGATCTTTGGCACCACCGACCAAACGCACCTGGGGTACTTCGACATCTCGATGCTGGGCAACATGCCTGGCCTGCGCTACCTCGCGCCCACGAGCGAAAAGGAATTCCTCGCCATGCTCGACTGGTCGCTGGACCAACGCACCTGCCCCGTGGCGATCCGCGTGCCGGTGCTGGGCGACCCGACATCCTGCGAGCTCACCGTTGACGCATCCTACGGTGTGCCCTCCTACCAGGTTGCGCGCACGGGCTCCGACGTCGCTATCTTTGCCCTGGGCGACTTCTTTGCGCTGGGCGAGCGCCTGACCCTCGAACTTGCGCGCACGGCAAACATCCATGCGACGCTCGTGAACCCGCGCTTCGTCACGGAGCTGGATCGCGACTTCCTCACGAACATCGCACGCACGCACCGCCTGGTCGTCACCATCGAAGACGGCGTGCTCGAAGGCGGCTGGGGCGAAAAGGTCGCCCGCTTTCTGGGGCCGCTAGGCGCCCGCGTCCGCTGCTATGGCGTGCACGTTGGGTTCCCGGACCGCTACGACCCGCGCGAGCTGCTGGCAGAAAACGGCATGACCGTCGAGGCGATGGCCGAGGATACCATGCGGCTTCTGGAGGAAATCCAGTAGCACCCGAACGCCGTCCACCGGCGCGCGAAGATACAGCTTTTGAACAGATGATGGGTACCCAGACCATGGGGGCGTCGATTCCGCCGCGATATACTGGGGCGGACCGACACCTCGTTGCGAACGGAGTTCCCATGAACGTCCTGGTTCTTCTTCCCCTCACCGAAGCGCAGCGCGTCACGCTCGAGGCGGGCGCGCCCGACGCCACCTACACCTATGCCACCCATGTGGGCGTCACCGACGAGCAGGTCGCCGCCGCCGACGTCATCGTGGGAAACCTCGACCCCAGCCGTCTGGGCATCGCGCGCAACCTGCGCCTGCTGCAGCTCAACTCCGCAGGCTACGACAAGTACGTGGCGCCGGGCATCGTGCCTGCGGGCGCTGCGCTCACCTGCGCGGTCGGCGCTTACGGACAGGCGGTATCGGAGCATATGTTCGCCATGATCTTGGCCATGATGAAGCACCTGGATGGCTACCGTGACGACGAGCGCTCGCACCTGTGGACCGACCGCGGGCAGGTCACCACGTTTGTGGGAGCGCAGGTGCTCGTGCTGGGCGCGGGCGACATCGGCTCGCACTTCGCCCAGCTCGCAAGTGCTTTCGGCGCGCACGTCACCGGCGTGCGCCGCCATGTGGGAGAGGTTCCCGCCGGCTTTGACGCCATGCGCACCATGGACGCCTTGCCCGATCTGCTTCCCGCAGCCGATGTGGTGGTCGCCTTCCTGCCCAGCACGGATGCGACGCGCGGGCTGGCCAATGCGGAGTTCTTTGCTTCCTGCAAGCCGGGCGCATACTTCGCCAACGGCGGCCGCGGAGACTTCGTGGTGCAGCCCGACCTCATCGCCGCGCTGGAATCTGGCCAGCTTGCGGGTGCCGCGCTTGACGTGACGACCCCGGAACCCCTGCCGGCGGACGACCCGCTGTGGGACGCGCCGAACATCTTCATCACCCCGCACGTCGCCGGGCAGTTCCACCTCCCCACGGTCCTCACCAACATCGCCGCGATCACGGCAGAGAACCTCGCGCACCTTGAGGCTGGCGAGCCGCTGCGCAACCGCGTGGAGCTGTAGAGCGCGCGTTTCTCGTCACAACCAATACGTTTGCTCGAAGCCCCTTCCAGATTCCACGGAATCTGGAAGGGGCTTTTCGCGTTTTCCCAGATAAACGTGTTTACCACCTCACAGATTCTGCGGAATCTGTGCGAGGGACGAGGCCCATGCGGGGTATAAGCACAGACGTCAACGATTCAAAGGGAGGAATGCATCGTGAAGGTCATGCTCGTAAACGGAAGCCCGCACAAGGCCGGCTGCACCAACCGCGCGCTCGAAGAGGTCGCGCGTACGCTTGAGGAAAACGGCGTCGAGGCCGAGATCTTTTGGATCGGCCCCAAGCCCGTGGGCGGCTGCGTCGCCTGTGGAGGATGCGGCACCAAGGGCGCCTGTGTGTTCGACGACGCCGTGAACGAATTCCGTGCGAAGGCGGCCGAGGCCGACGGCTTCATCTTCGGTGCGCCGGTCCACTACGCGCACGCCGCCGGATCGCTGCTCGCCTTCATGGACCGCCTGTTCTACTCCAACGGTCGCGCTGGCCAGCCGAACGTCTTCCGCTTCAAGCCGGCTGCCGCCGTCACCTCCGCCCGTCGTGGCGGCACCACGGCTGCGCTCGATGACATCCAGAAGTTCTTCACCATCTCGCAGATGCCCATCGTAAGCTCGCGGTACTGGAACAACGTCCACGGTAACACCGCCGAGCAGGTCGAGCAGGACGCCGAGGGCCTGTGGACCATGCGCCAGCTGGGCCGCAACATGGCCTGGATGCTCAAGTGCCTCGAGGCGGGCCGCGCAGCCGGCATCGAGCTACCCGAACAGGAAGCCGGTTCTCAGACCAACTTCATTCGCTAACGGCAACGCCCCTGTGCACATGAGCACAGGGGCGTTCATGTGCTTACCAGGTTGCGGCGTCTGCCCCGTCGATGCGCAGATCGGCCGCGTAGAACGCCTGCAGGGCGTCGATGGCCAGCTGCACGTCGCGCGCACCGGCCGTCTCGTAGCTCGAGTGCATGGCGAGCTGAGCGCAACCCACATCAACCGCGTGTACCGACACCTGGGTGTTGGAGATGTTGCCGAGCGTCGAGCCGCCCGCCATGTCGCTGCGGTTGGCAAACGTCTGGTGCGGCACATGCGCATCGTCCAGAATCCCCGCGAACACCGCGCGGCTGAACGCGTCGGTGCAGTAGTGCTGGTTCGCCGCCTCCTTGATGACGATGCCGCCGTTGAGGCGCGGGGCATTCGCCGCATCGGCCTTTTCGGGATGGTTAGGATGGACAGCGTGCGCATTGTCGCAGCTCACGAGCATAGAAGCCGCGAGCGCCCGCAGCAGGTCCTCGTCCGTGCCGCCCAGCGCGGCGTTGATGCGCGCAAGCGTGTCGGCGAGCAGCGTGGAGGCGGCACCCTGTTTGGTTCCCGACCCGACTTCCTCGTTATCGAAGCACGCGAGCACGGTCACGGCGTTCGCGTTCGTCGCCGCGCAAAATGCCTGCAAGGATGTATAGGCGCACATGAGGTCATCGAGGCGCGGTGCCGAGATGAACTCGTCCGCGGCGCCCCATATGCGCGCCGGCGTACGGTTCACTAGGAACAGGTCGCGCGCCAAAATGTTGGCAGGGTCGACGCCCAGGACATCGGCGACGAGCGTATCGACGTGCCCGCGCCCCGCCTCGCCCGCCGAAACGAGCGGGCACACGTCTACGCTCCGGTTGGGCGCAAACCCCGCATTGACGCTGCGATCCATGTGTATCGCTAGGCTGGGGATGAGCGCGACGTCCTCGTCGAGCGCCACCAAGCGGCTCTCGACGCCCGCCTCGCGACGCACCATGACGCGACCGGCGAGCGAAAGCGGACGGTCGAACCAGGTGTAGTCGATCATGCCGCCATACGCCTCGACATCCAGGCGCAGGTAGCCGCCCTCGTCCAGCTCGGAGACGGTCTTCAGCTTAAACGTCGGGGAATCGGCATGGGACGCCGTAAGTTGAAAGCGATAGGCGCCCGCATCGACGCGCTCGCCTGCGCGCCACGCCACTACGCTCGAGTTGTTGCGCACCGTGTAGCAGCGCGAACCCGGCTCCATGCGCCAGGGCTCGGCCTCGGGCGCATAGGTGAACCCGGCGGCATCCAGCTGCGCGCGAATCTGCGCGATCGTGTGGAACATGCTGGGGCATGCCTCGACAAACGCCGCCAGCCCCTGCGCGGCAGAAGCGTCCGCGCGCTGCGAATCCAACATCGTGATCCTCCCTTGATCTGTGATCCGGCCAACCAGTCTAGTCCATTCCCGACTGCTTGGGTATGTAGGTTCCGCGCGAAGCCCTTGACTTAGAGTGCACTCCAAGGGATATACCTGAAGCCACCAACGGGAGGGATGGATCATGAAAATCGCCGAAGTTGCCCAGCAATTCGATATCTCCTCGGATACGCTGCGCTATTACGAACGCATAGGGCTGCTTCGCCCCGTAGCGCGCAACGCGAGCGGAATCCGCGAATACGGCGAATCCGACCTCGCGCGCATCGAGTTCATCAAGTGCCTGCGCGGCGCCGGCGTATCCATCGAGGCGCTCACCGCCTACATGAGGCTCCTCGACGAGGGGGACGGCACGCTCGCCGAGCGCAAGGCGATCCTTGAGCAGCAGCGCGGCCTCATTCAGCAGCGCATCGACGAGATGCAGGCAGGGCTTGCGCGCCTGGATTACAAAATTGCTCACTACGAGGACCTCATCGTCGCAACCGAGCAAAAGATGCAACAATAGGGACAGATGATTCGCGCGCATGCCCGCGCGCTTTTCGGACCCAAGGGAGGATGAGATGGCCGAATCCGTCCGCACCGGCTCCGCCAATCGCACCCAGCGAAACGACACCCAGCGGCGTGCCGCCGCGCGCCACATCATCGCGTCTCTTATCGATACCCTCGACGCCGCCCTCTCGACGGATCGGGAGGCGCTCGAGCTCGCCGTCATGACGCTTGCCGCAGGCGGACACCTGCTGCTTGAGGACGTTCCCGGCATCGGCAAGACGACCCTTGCGCGCGCCCTTGCCGCGGCGATTCAGGGCGATGTTTCCCGCATCCAATTCACACCGGACATGCTGCCCTCGGACATCACGGGCGTCTCGGTCTTCAACCAACGCGAGCAGCAGTTCACCTTCTACAAGGGCCCGATTTTTGCGCAGATCGTGCTCGCCGACGAAATCAACCGTGCTAACCCAAAGACCCAAGCCGCCCTGTTGGAGGCCATGGAGGAAAAGCGGGTGACGGTCGACGGCACAACCTACGACCTTCCGCGCCCCTTTACGGTCATCGCCACGCAAAACCCCATCGAGATGGAGGGTACCTACCCCCTGCCCGAGGCGCAACTCGACCGTTTTATGTGCCGCATCAGCTTGGGTTACCCGCACCCGCAGGCAGAGGCGCGCATGCTCATGGCGCCGAGCGGCCGCGATCCGCTTGCCGGCATGAAGCCGCTGTGCACGACGCGCGACATCCTGGCCATAACGGACACCGCCGCGCACGTCCACGTGGCGCCCGCCATTGCCTCCTATGCCGTCGCACTGCTCGCCGCGACGCGCGAAAGCCCGCTCACCCGGCTGGGCGCCTCGCCGCGCGCGGGGCTGGCGCTGCTCGCCATGAGCAGGGTCCGCGCGCTGGTGCACGGGCAGGACGCGGTGTATCCCGGCGACGTGCGCGCCATGGCGCCTGCGGTCCTGGCGCACCGCATCGTGTTCTCCGACGCCACGGTGGGAGCCGGTGCGCTCGCGCGCCAGCAGGAGCTGCTGGAACGCATTCTGCGCGACGTGCCTGCCCCGCGCCGCGCCTAGGTATAGGAACTCAATATGTCTCGCCACGCACGCGCCCGCCGCAGTCGTACGACCGTGCTGTCGCATGTGCGGAAAACCCTGTGCGCACTGGGTGCGTTCACGATACGCCCGACGTCCGGTGCGTTCGTCGCGCTGCTGCTTGCCATCTTCTTCCTCGTGCTGGGCTCGCAGCTCCTCGCCGTCGCGTTCGTTGCGGTCGCGGTGGCCATCGGCCTGGCGCTCGCAGCGGGGCTCATCAGCGTGATTGCCGCATGGCATGCCGCGGGGCCGCACGCCACCCCCACCTCGCGGGCGCGTGCGCTCGCGAGGCGCGTGGAGCACATCGTGGCGGCACGAGCCGTCGATACCCAAACGACATGGACGCAAATCGACCAGCGCGGACGCGTTGTGGGAAGCGACGTGGGCGAGGACATCCCCGAGCAGCGCGGCCTCTACCGTGCGGGCGGAACGCTCGTGCGCTTTCGTGACCCGTTTGGATGCTGGACCGCGCGGCGCACCGTTCCATCGGGGCAGGAGCTGTGGATCGCTCCTCCGGTGCACGACCATCCGCATCCCGCGCTGCATGCCGAAAGCAACCGCTTGCGTGCGCATCTGCCCCTTGCCGACCGTGAACGTATCGGGGCGCTTGTGCGACCCTACGAAAAGGGCGACCCCTTGCGCACCATCGCCTGGCGCGCAAGCGCGCACCACGGTCGCCTCATGTCGTTCGACCCCGAGCAGACCCGGCGCGTCGTTCCCATCGTCGTGGCAGACACCTTAGGTGCCGCCGAAACCGATGCGCTGGCAGCAGAAGCGCTGACCGCCTGCGACGCCCTCTCTCGCCTGCGCGGCGCACGCAACGAGGTCATGCTCACCGATGGCGTTGCCCGCGCACAGGGCATGCGTGCGTGCGAACGCTTTGCCGCTGCGATCCAGGCGGACGCCGCGCGCGATGCCGCGCATGTGGGGCTTGACGCGACAGCACGTGCCGAGGCCATCCATCGCCTTGCCTCCTCGGGCGACGCTTCTCACGCGCGCATCCCCATCGTGCTCATCACCGAGCATCCCGATGGGGCGCTTGCACGAGCGCTGGAAGCGCTCTCCCCCGCCCTTAACATCACCGTTGCGACACCGCGCCCACTTGAGCTCGCGCACGACCCCCAAGACCGGCGCGATCGGGCAGCGGACCACCTCAGCGCCCGGCGCACGAGCGCCAGCCGCCGGTGGCACATGCCCCTGCCGCCGTTCATCTGCGACATCGCCTCGCTGCTGTGCTGTCTGGGCATCATCGCGCTCTCGATGCACCTGCTGGGCGGCCTTATCGAACCCGGAACCTGGCGGCACTTTGGAGGCGCCGCCCTCTCGCTTACCGCAGCCAGCGCGATACTTCTCCCCTGGGTGCGGCTCGGACGGCATCGCTGGGTGCGTCCCTTGGTATCCTTCGCGCTGTTCGTCCTCATGACGGCCGCTGCCATCTTTGTTGCCGCAAACATCATCCACACGGGGACCGGCATCGACATCCTCGACCCGCACGCGGGTTTGACGCCACTCGGCATCGACCGGGACGGCGGGGGCGTCACCTGGGTTCCCTTCGTCCTGTTCCAGGGCATCTTCGATATGTACTACGGCAACTGGGTGCCGGTCGAGGTCGCACCGCTTTCCGATGCGGCGCTCGTGCTTGCCATGGTGCCCATCGCGCTCGTGTTGAACGCCCTGTTCGTCTCGAACCGGCTGCGCCCGCTTCTGTGCCTGCTGCCCGTGGGGCTTCTTGCCACGCAGACCTTGTGCCTGGGCACGGCAGATGATCTTCCCCTCATCGGCCTCTCGCTGTTCTTGGGCCTTGCGCTGCGCGTGCTCTCGCAGAGCGGCGCAGCCATCGATTCCGTTGAGTATGCCGAGCGGCCGCGCATTCCCAAACCGGTCCGGTCGCTGCGCGCAGGCGCGCTTGGTTGCTGCGTCGGCATCGCGCTGCTCACCAGCGCGCTCGCAGTCCGCGCCACGCAGGCATCGCAAGCCCTGCCCATCGACCTGGGGGTGCAATCGAACGTGCTCGTGGGCAGCACGGTAAACCCGCTCATGGACCTCAAGAGCAACCTCGAGCGCCCGAGCGAAACCGTCGCGCTCACCTATCGCACCTCGCTGAATCGCCCTCTGTACCTGCGCTTGACGAGTCTGAGCGACCTTTCTGGCGACACCTGGATGCTCGACGATTCGATTCCCAGCACAGATGGCGGCATTCTGGGGTCGCTGTTTTCCGCCGCATCCGGAAGCGACCAGCCTGCCGCCTTGCCTGGGGAAAGCGCATCTGACGAGTTTACCGTCGAGGTCATTCGCGACACGGGCGCGTCCGCCGTGGGAAGCGTGCGCGCGGTGGACGCGACGGTGGTCATCGAGGGCCTGGCCTCGCGCTTCGTGCCGCTGCCCATCGGCGCATACGATACCGAGGTTGCCGAGGACGTACAGCCAGGCGACTGGCGCTGGAACGACACGGATGCGGTCTACGGCACGCAATCGACCACGAACCGCGGGCTCGTCTATACGGCCGAGGCAGCCTACATCGATCCCATCACCGACAGCACGGGTCTGCAGGGCGTCAGTAACCAGCTGGTGAGCACCCTGTGGTCGCGCCAGTGGACGGGGCAGAGCGTCTCGACCGTCGAGGAATGGCAGGACCTGCGCGAGCGCATCGACGAGCTCTACGAGGACGAGCGCGCGGCGATCGATCCGGTCTACCTGGAGCTTCCCGAAGAGCTGCCGCAGCAGATCCAAGAGGTCGTTAGCGAGGCGCGCGCCCACCTGGGAGAGGAGGCCGGCATAAGCCAGCTGCTCTCCGACGAAATCGACGCGCTGTGGTTTTTGCTCGACTACTTCGATGGGCTGCGCTTCACGTACTCGCTCGACGCCCCGGATGGCGGCGGGCGCAACAACCTTGAGGTCATAGCCCAGTTCCTGGACAGCGGCCGCGGCTATTGCGTGCACTACGCCTCGGCGTTTGCCGTGCTGGGCCGCGCGCTGGGCGTGCCGACGCGCATCGCGCTGGGATACCGCGGTGACCCCGGGCAGGAGGACGGTGACCGCTACGTCGTTACCAACCACGACCTGCACGCATGGACCGAGGCGTACCTGTACGGCATCGGATGGGTCCCCTTCGACGTCACGCCACCGTCAACGAGCACGGGCGGCACCGTGTCGGACGAGCGCGAGGAGCCCGAGGATACGGACGCCCAGCAGCCAGACGAGCAGGAACAGCCCGAGCAGGAGGCGCCAGACCAGCAGCCGGACGTCGAAGATCCGGATGCGGCGGGAAGCGGTGATGAACCGGAAGCGGACGACCTGTTTGCCGGCATGTGGGCGGCACTTGGCGAGATCGCCGCGAAGGCGCGCGCATACGCCCCGATCGCAGGCGCCATCGCTGTCGCTATCGCCCTCATATGCGCGCCGCGCCTTTTGCGCCGCGCTCGTTGCGCGCTGCGCATGCGTGCCGTGCGCGATGCCGCGGAGCATCCCGGTCGCGCCGCCGAGGCTGCCTGGGCAGAAGCGCTCGACTGCGCTCACCGTGGGAACATCGCGTTGGAACCGAGTGCAACCGAAGAGGACATCGCGCGCACCATCGCCGATGCAGCACCGGCGACACGGGCGGAGATTCAGCTGCTTGCGGACATCGTGTGTCGCACGCGCTACGGCGACGCGACCCAACATGTCGATGCCCCAACGCTCATTCGCGCCCTGAACAACCTGCATGCCGCATTCGGGCAGCGCGCGAAAGCGAAATCGGACACCACCCCAAGCAGTGAATCCTAACTCTGTGTACGGGCGGGCAGCGCAGCTCCAACGATGAGTTCGACCAGGCGCTCAATGGGCACGCGTCCATTCGATGCCAGCCATGCGTTGATGGAGCCCAGCAGACCCGACAGGTAAAACTCGCGCAAGATATCCTGCTCATCGGCCTCAAGCCCGCCCTCGGGCATGATGAACCGGTCGAGCAGGGGCGCGATGATCTCTTTCATGCGCTCGCCGAACGACGGGTCCCCGTTCATGAGCCGCGGCATGAGGCCGTCGAAGCGCTGGGCGAGCTTCACGATGAAATCCATGTGGTGCGAAAAGTCGAGCTGTTCCTCCGAGAGCAGGCGCTGCTGCACAAGCTCGCGTACCTGGCTCAGCACCTCCTCTTCCAGCTGCTCGAAGAGGTCGTACACGTCGCGGTAGTACAGGTAGAACGTGGCGCGGTTGTAGCCCGCGCGCTCGGTGATCTCGCGCACGGTGATCTTTTCGATGGGCCGTTCCAGATAGAGCTCCCAAAACGCCTGGGTGAGATTCGTCCGCGTCTGCTCGGTCACGTGCGGCTGCTTTTTCATGGCGACCCCTTTCCGCAGGGTTTTTCGCAGGCAGGAGGCTGCGTTTCGCCGGTGGGCGGCGCATCGCTCGACAATCCGCGGCCGAGTGTCGAGCGCGTCTCCCCTCCCCGTTATGGCTCCACTATACTACGGTTAGACAACATGCTGTCGAGTGATGTGCGGAGTGCGAACCCTCATGGCATATATCGAGTTCAACGAAGTACACAAGGTCTACGGTGAGGGCGAGGCGGAAATCCACGCGCTCGATGGCGCAAGCTTCACCGTGGAGCGGGGCGAGCTTGCCGTCATCCTGGGCGCATCGGGTGCCGGCAAGACCACGGCCCTGAACATCCTGGGCGGCATGGACACCGCGACCACGGGCACCGTGAGCGTCGACGGGCGCGACATCTCGAGCGCCTCCGAGTCTGAACTCGTCGATTACCGACGCGCCGACGTGGGCTTCGTCTTCCAGTTCTACAACCTGGTCCCCAACCTGACCGCCCTGGAGAACGTCGAGCTTGCGGCGCAGATCTGCCCGGATTCGCTCGACGCCGCGGACACGTTGTCCAAAGTCGGCCTCGGCGAGCGCATGAACAACTTCCCCGCGCAGCTTTCCGGCGGCGAGCAGCAGCGCGTGGCCATCGCGCGCGCACTGGCCAAAAACCCCAAGCTCCTGCTGTGCGACGAACCCACGGGCGCCCTCGATTACCAAACCGGCAAGCAGATTCTGCAGCTGCTGCAGGACACCTGCCGCCACGACGGCATCACGGTGGTCATCATCACGCACAACTCGGCGCTCGCCCCCATGGCCGACCGCCTTATCCGCTTCAAGAGCGGCAAGGTGACCGAGGTGGCGATCAACCCCGCGCCGACGCCCATCGCGGACATCGAGTGGTAGGCAGGTGATTCCATGCCCATCCCCTCGGCATATCGCAAAGATATATCCCGCACCATCCGTGGTAACCTCAAGCGCTTCATCTCCATCGCGGTGATTTGCGCGCTGGGCGTGGCGATGTTCTGCGGCCTGCGCGCCTCGTGCAACGACCTGCGCAACGCCGGCGATGCGTTCTTCGATGCGCAGGACCTCTTCGACGTGCAGATTCTGTCCACGCTGGGCATCGACGACAACGACTTGGCCGCGCTCGAGGACGTGGACGGCGTTGAGCGGGCCGAGGGCGGCTGGACGGAGTCGACTTACACTGCCGTGGACGATGCACGCGCATCCGTCGAGGTCAAAGCCCTGAGCGAAAGCGGACTCAACGAGCCCTTTGTTGTTGAGGGCGCACTGCCCCAGAGCGCAGACGAGGTCGCTGTCACGCAGAAGTTCGTCGACGCGAGCGGCCTGTCCGTGGGTGACACCGTCGAGATCGATGAAGCGGAAAACGAGGACGAGGCCGTCTTCGCGCGCCACCCCTACACCATTTGCGGCATCGTCGTCGATGCAGCCGATGTGAACAACCCCGAGCTCTCCTTCCGCTCGAGCTCGACGTCGGACTACACGTTCATCGTGTCGACGGATGCCGTTGAAAACGACGACACCTATACCGTCACCTACCTGACGATCACCGGGGCCAAGGGCCTCGCCTGCTTCTCCGACGAATACGTCGACGCTGTTCACGCCGTCACCGACTACATCGACGACGAGATTCGCGACGACCGCGAGGCTGCCCGCACCGCGACGGTAAAGGGCGATGCGCAGGAGGAGCTCGATGAGGCGCGCGCCGAATACGAGGAGGAGCGCGCGGACGCCGAGGCTGAGCTTGCCGACGGCAAGGCGGAACTCGACGACGGCAAGGCCGAGCTCGACGACGCCGCAGCACAGCTTGAAGACGCGGCGGCAGAGATTGCCGATGGCCAGGCGCAAATCGATGATGGCTGGGCAGAACTTGCCGATGGCCAGCGGGAACTTGCCGACGGCTGGGCGGAGTACGACCGCGGGGCCGCCGATGGGCGCGCACAGGTGGAGCAGACGCTCGCTGACGCCATGCGACAGGGCCAAGCGCAGATCGATGAGCAGATCGAGGCGGGCCGCGCCCAAGGCCTCGTGGAACTCAACAAGCAGTTCGACATCGCGCGCACCGAGGCGCAGGCAGAGCTCGAGGCAGGCATAGCTGCCGGATACGAGCAGGGCCTTGCGCAGATTGACGAACAATTTGCCGCCGCGCGCGAGGAAGCGCAAGCGGAACTCGACGCGCAGATCGAGGCGGGCTACCAGCAGGCGCTCGACCAGCTGAACGCGCAGTTCGACGCCGCGCGCGAGGAAGCGCAAGCGGAGCTCGACGCGCAGATCGAGGCCGCGCGCGAGCAGGCGTATGCGCAGGTGGAACAGAAGCTTGAAGAGGAAGGGGCGCTGGCGGGTCGCGACCAGCTCACCCAGGCGCTCGCTCAGCTGCAAAGCGGCATGGAGCAGATTGAGGCGGCCATCTCCTCGTACAACGAGGCCGTTTCCGCTATCGAGGCCATCGATGCACAGCTCGCCGAGCTCGACCCCGAAGACCCCGAGAACGCAGCACTCATCGAGGAGCTCACGGCAAAGAAGACCGAGCTCCAGCAGATCGTTGCCGCAATCGACGAGCAACAAGGTGGCGTGGAGGGGCTCAATGCGCAGCTCGCCGCCCTTCAGGAGCAGGCAGCACCGCTCCAAGAGCAGCTCGACCAGATCAACGCCGCCATCGATGCCGCGTACGCCGCAGCGGACGAGCAGATCGAGGCGGGGCGCGCGCAAGGACAGCAGGAGTTGGACGAGCGCTTGGCAGCCGAGTACGAGGCTGCGCTGAAAACGGTCGACGAAGAGGTCGCCGTGCAGCGCGAACAGGCGCAGCAGCAGCTCGAGGCTACGCTCGGCGAAGAGTACGCCGCGGCGCTCGACACGCTCGAGGCGGAAATCGAGCAGCAGCGCGCCGCCGCGCAGGCAGAGCTCGACGCGCGCCTTGACCAGGAATACGATGCGGCACTCGACACGCTGAACCAAACCATCTCCGAGCAGCGCGCTGCGGCGCAGGCAACCCTCGAGGCGCAGATGGCTTCCGGTCGTGAAACGGCGTATGCGCAGCTGAGCGCGCAGCTCGCATCCGCGCGAGCTGAGCTCGATGCGGCCGAACAGCAGCTGGCCGACGCCCGCGCGCAGCTTATCGACGCGCAGGCCGAGCTCGACGAGGGTCGTGCCGAATACGCCGATGGTCTGGCCGAATACCAAGACGGCTTGGCAGAATGGCAAGACGGCATGGCCGAGTGGGAAGAAGGTCGCGCCGAGGCAGACGAACAGTTTGCCGAAGCCGAGGCAGAGCTCGCCGATGCGCAAGCGGAAATCGATGACATCGACACCGCCACCTGGTACGTCCAGCCGCGCTCGTCGCTCTCCAGCTACTCGTCCATCTCGAGTGATGCCGACTCCATCGAGGCCATCGGCACGCTCTTCCCCATCGTCTTCCTCGTGGTGGCGGTCCTTGTGGCCCTCACTACCATCACGCGCCTGGTCGAGGAGGAGCGCGGGCTCATAGGAACCTACAAAGCGCTCGGCTACCGCAACAGCGAGATTTTCGCCAAGTACCTCATCTACGCGCTGTCCGCAAGCCTGGGTGGCAGCCTGGTCGGCCTCTTCCTGGGCTTCATCGCACTGCCTGCCTTCATCTTCACCATCTTCGACATCATGTACCTGCTGCCGGGCTACGCATTCTCGTTCGAGCCGCTCTACGGCTTCGGCGGCATGGCGATCTTCGTCGTTGCCATCGGCGGCACGGCCTACCTGGCCTGCCGATCCGAGGTCCGTCGCACGCCCGCCGCGCTCATGCGGCCCAAGGCGCCCAAGTCCGGCTCGCGCATCTTCCTGGAGCGCATCCCGTTCGTGTGGAGCCGTCTGTCCTTCCTGAACAAGGTCACGGCGCGCAACATCTTCCGCTATAAGCGCCGCTTCTTCATGACCGTCGCCGGCATCCTGGGCTGCACCGCGCTCATCGTGTGCGGGTTTGCCATCAAGGATTCCGTCGCGGAGCTCGTGCCCGAGCAGTATGAGCGCATCGCGCACTACGACATCATGGCCGTCACCGAAACCGGCGAGCACGATGCCGCCACCGACAGCCTTGAACACGATGGACGCGTCGATCAGCTGGCGCATATCTACCTTGACAGCACCACGCTCAAGCGAGGTGAGGACGAAGAGACCGTCCAGCTGCTCGTGATTCCCGAGGACTGCGATTTGTCCGACTACATCCACGTAACCGATCGCGACACGGATACGGCACTCGAGCTGCCCGAGGACGGCGCCATCGTGACGCTGAACGCCTCCGAGGTACTGGGATTCTCCGCGGGAGACACCCTTGAGCTGCAGGATACGCAACTCAACCAGGCGGACATCGAGGTTGTTGCCGTTGCCGCTAACTACCTGGGCAATTATGTATACATGAGCGAAGACGCGTACCGCGCGGCATTTGGCGAGGACGCGCCGGCGCTTGACGAGGACACCGGGGGCTTTGCGCCCAATGGTGTGCTCGTTCGCTGCCCCAGCGCCGAGGACGCGGCATCGCTCACCGATGAGCTCGGCGATGACGAGCGCTTCCTTTCGGTGAGCAGCACCGATGAACTTGCCGACGACTTCAGCCAGTCGTTCATGCTCATCAACGCCGTAGTCGCCATCGTTTTGGGCATGGCGGCGGCGCTCGCCTTCGCCGTGCTGTTCACGCTGTCGACCACCAACATCTCCGAGCGCGAGCGCGAGCTGGCCACCATCAAGGTGCTGGGCTTCCGTCCGCGCGAGGTGCACCATTACGTGAACAAGGAGACCATCACCCTCACGATGATCGGCATCGTGTGCGGCCTGCCCTTCGGGTACGTGCTGGGCGATATGCTGCTCCACGCGCTTAAAATGCCGTCGATCAGCTTCCTGACCACGGTAACGCCGCTGAGCTATGTGCTTGCAGCGATTCTGCCGCTCGTGTTCGCGCTGGTCGTGAACCTCATCACCAACCGAACCCTCAACCGCATCAACATGATTGAGGCGCTCAAGAGCGTCGAATAGGCGCTCTTGCAGCAAGAGGTCCCCGTATATCCCGTATTCAACGTCCTCGCCGCTGCGCGGCTGCGGGATGTTGAATACGGGATATACGGGGACCTCTTGCTGCCAGGACGATTCTCGCCCTTAGCTTAGGGCGAGGAGTTCTGGTTGCGGGGTGTCGGCCGCTTCGCGGACACCTTGAATAAAACTGGGGAGTTTTGGGCTGAAAATGTATCAAGGTTTGGTGGGATGGTTTTGCCGCTGCGTGGGTAAAGACAAAAAATCGAGTTTTGGTTATTCCTATTGAACTAGTTCGTTTTTATTGAGCCCGTTTGATTCATTTTAAAGAGCGTTTTCGCAGGATTCTGCCGCTTCTTATGCACGCAGATTTCTTGCGGCCATCTGGGTGCTTGATACACGTGACCAAAACTCGCGTTTTTGTCTTTAGGAGTGGGCTGCCGGCATGTCTGGGCAGACTTGCTACCCTAGAACACGAGGAGGCTTATTGCGAGCAGGAGTGGCATCACGATGAGCGAAAGCAGGGTCGAAAGTGAGACCAGGCCGGCACCGAAACGGTAGTCGCCACCAAAGAGCTGGGGAAACATCGCCGATACGGTTCCGCAGGGCGCGGACAGCGCAATGACCACAACGAGCTTGACTGCCGTATCAAGCGGGACGAAGACCAGCGAAGCGATGACGAGTGCGGGTACAGCCAGCAAGCGTAGGGCACTCGCTGCGTAGAGGTTGCGATCGCGCGCCAAGCTGCGCAGATCGGTTTGGGCGAGGTAGGTCCCCATCACGAGCATGGCAAGGCCGGTGTTGAGGTTGCCCATGTCGGCTGCCGTGACCTGGAACACGCCGCCCAGGTTCACCGAGCAGCAGAACAGCACGATACCTACCACAACCGCAATCACCGAGGGGTTGGTGAGAATCTTCTTGGGCGAAATATTTGCCATATCCTGCGAGACGAGCCACACACCATAGGTCCACATGAGTGGGACCTGTGCCGCGATGCAGGCGGAAATGTAGAACACGTACTGCTCGCCCAGCACGTTTTGCACGAGTGGGATGCCCATGAAGCCCATGTTGGAAATCATGATGCCCAGCTGCGCTGCTCGGCGACGGTCGCGGAAATACAGCCATGCCACGAATGCGGAGAGCGCCGTGAACAGAAACGACAGCGCAAAACACGCCGCTCCCGCCGCAAGCTTCGCCGGATCAAACGATGTCGCCAAGGACTGCAAGATGACCGCCGGCGTCGCCACGTAAAGCGCCACGCTCGCAATCTGCGCGGAGCCAGTGTTGTCCACCAGCTTCGCCTTATACAGCGCCGCGCCGATCATCATCATGATGAACATCGCGACCACCTGCGTCAGCATGATCGGCATCGTCGTGGCTATAGACATCGTCAGCAAAACCTCTTTCCCGCACCCAGTGCAGGACCATTATAAAAAAGCGCGGCCCAAAGGCCGCGCACCATATTCCCTCTCCTGTGCAAGGCCAAGGGAGCCTCCACGCGCAAGCAGCTCGCGAAGCTGCTGCGCACGTCGCCCTTGTAGCCGGCCCCCGGTCTTCCTGTGCGCACGTCCTCGGCCTTCGGCCTGCGGGATTGTGCGCACAGGAAGACCGGGGGCCGGCCTCGAACGTTACTCTGTCAGCAGCTTTGCGATCTGCACCGCATTCGTGGCGGCACCCTTCCTAATCTGATCGCCGCAGCACCAGAAGGTGATACCGCGCGCTGCATCGGGGTTGGAGATGTCGCGACGCAGGCGCCCGACCCAAATGAGATCCTGATCGGAGGTGTCGATGGGCATCGGGAAGCGGTCGTGAGCGCTTTCGGCCTCGCGATCGTCCACGAGCTTGACACCCGGTGCCGAAGCCAGCGCCTCGCGCGCCTCGTCGAGCGTGATGTCGCGCTCGAACTCAAGCGTGATGCTCTCGGAATGCGAGCGCAGCACCGGCACGCGCACGCAGGTGCAATTCACGCGAAGCTCCGGCAGGTGCATGATCTTGCGGCCCTCGTTTTGGAGCTTCATCTCCTCGGAGGTGTATCCCTCGTACTTAAACCCGCCGATCTGCGGAATAAGGTTGCTCACCAGCTGCGCGGCAAACGCCTTCGGCTCGGGGATCTCCTCGCCGCGGCCCATGGCACCGATCTGCGCCTCGAGCTCGGCCATGCCCGGCGCGCCCGCACCGCTTGCCGCCTGATAGGTCGACACGATCATGCGCGTGACGCCTGCAATCTTGTGCAGCGGCCACGTGGGAACGAGGCCGATGATGGTCGCGCAGTTGGGGTTGGAGATGATGCCCTTGTGCCAGGAGATATCCTCGGCGTTGATCTCGGGAACGACCAGGGGCACATCCGGATCGAGACGGAAAGCGTGGCTGTTGTCAACCACGACGGCACCGGCCTCGACAGCGTGGGGCAGCAGTTCCTTCGCCAAGTCGTCCTCGACGGCGCCAAGCACGATGTCGCATCCCGCGAACGCGTCGGGACCCGCTTCGGCAATCGTGACCTCGCCAAACGGCGTCTCGACCTTCTTGCCCGCGGAGCGCGCACTCGCCAGCAGGCGCAGCTCGCCCACCGGGAAGTCCTGCTCGGCCAGGCACTCGATCATCTGCGTGCCAACGGCGCCGGTTGCGCCCAGGATGGCTACGGTGTACTGCTTCATGGTCTCCTCCTCAGGTGAAATAAGGACAGAGGTTTTCCACCTCATGCACTAGAACGGCTGGGGCGTGGGCTCCAGGTCGCGGGTCTCGACGATACCGTTTTCATCGGAGAACGCCTTGTAGATCGTCTGGATGGCGAGCTCGAAGTCCTTCTCCTCCACGCCGACGATGATGTTGATCTCATCGCAGCCCTGCGTGATCATGCGCACGCTCACGCCCGCCTGGCCGAGCATGCCGAACAGATGACCCGCCACGCCGGCGCGACCGTGCAGGTTGCGGCCAACCGTGGCGATGAGCGCCAAGTCCTCGACGACCTCAATCTCGAGCGGCTGCACCTCGTCCTGGATGTCGCCGATGAGCGAGTACAGCGAATCGTGCACGTCTTCGGCCTGCACCACGGCGGCAAACTGGTCGACACCGGTGGGCATGTGCTCGACGCTCACGTTGTAGCGCTCGAATACCGAAAGCGCGCGGCGCATGAAGCCGATGCGGCTCGTGGTGCGGTCGCGCGCCACGTTAATAGCAAGGAAGCCGCGCTTGCCGGACACGCCGGTGATGATGGGCTCGCTCTCGCCCTCTTTGGCGTGCTCGGAAATGATGGTGCCGGGATCGGCCGGCGCGTTGGTGTTTTTGATCACGAGCGGGATGCCCGCCTCGCGCACGGGGAAGATGGCCTCCTCGTGCAGGACGGAAGCGCCCATATAGGAAAGCTCACGCAGCTCCTCGTAGGTGATGCGCGCGATGGGCTGAGCGTCGGGCACGATGCGCGGGTCGGCTGAATAGAAGCCCGAGACGTCGGTCCAGTTCTCGTACAGATCGGCACCAAGGCATTTGGCGAGAATGGAGCCGGAGATGTCGCCGCCACCGCGATCGAGCAGGCAGATGCGGCCCTCGCGCGTGGCACCGTAGAAGCCGGGCATGACGAAACCGCCACGCGGAGCCTTCTCGTCGAGCAGCTGAGCGGTGCGCGTCATGGACAGCGTGCCGTCGTGGTGGAAGGCCACGACATCGGCGGCGTCGAGGAACGGCAGGCCCAAGTATTCGGCCATAAGGCGCGCGGTGAAGTACTCGCCGCGGGACACGAGCTCCTCGGTAGAGTAGCCGCCCGAGCGGGCGCGCTCGCAAAACGCGTCCATCTCCTCGCGGATGGGATAGGTGAGCCCCAGCTCGTCGGCGATATCGACGTAACGCTGGACGATATTCGCGAGCAGGTCATCGCACGACACGCTGTATTTCACGTGCGCGTTCACCAGGTAGAGGAGGTCGGTGACCTTAGCATCTTCCTTGCTGCGGCGACCGCAAGCGGACACCACGACGAAGCGGCGCGCCGGGTCGGCATCGACGATGGCCTTGATCTTCTTGAAATGTTCGGCATCGGCGACCGACGAGCCACCGAATTTGGCAACTTTAATCATGCTGAACGCAAAACCTTCCCGTACATCAAGCTCCCGCTGCCGCGTGGAACGGAGATACCCAATTCCTCGCAAGACAGCAGGAGCCACTTTAGTAGATGCAAGTGTACTAGAGCTTTATCGCACCCCGCCGAGGAACGCACAAATCGATGGGTTTTGTTTCCAAATTGAAAACGTCGTGTGTGCTGCCGCTGCTTTGGCCCACTAAAGCCGTCTCTGCACCGATGCCGCTAAACCGCCTCTGCTACCATGGGCAGGAACGTTTTTCGGTGCCTACGATGAGGAGTACCTTCATGGGTCTGTACCATAGCACGCGCGCTGCCTCCCCTTCTGTGACCTCCAAGCAAGCCATTCGCCGCGGCATCGCCGCCGACGGCGGCCTGTTCGTGTCTGATGCCCTTGGCGAGACCGCAATCGACCTCAGCGACCTGGCTTCCAAGGACTACTTCGAGCTCGCCCGCGAGGTGCTGGGCACGCTGTTGCCCGACTACACGGCCGACGAGATCGCCGCATGCGTGGATGAGGCCTACCGGGGCACCTTCGCCTCCGACGAGGTGACCCCGCTCGTGCCGCTGGCAACCGCCCCGAACGCCGACGGCGTGGCCACCTACGTGCTCGAACTGTTCGGTGGCCCCACGAGCGCTTTCAAAGATGTGGCCCTGCAGATGCTCCCCCGCCTCATGGCGCGCACGAACACGAGCGACAACGCGGGCGAGGAGATCATGATCGTAACCGCGACCTCCGGCGACACGGGCAAGGCCGCGCTCGCCGGCTTTGCCGACGCGCCCGGCTGCGGCATCACCGTGTTCTACCCCGAGGGCAAGGTGAGCCGCGTCCAGGAGCTGCAAATGAGCACGCAGGAGGGCGCGAACGTTGCCGTCTGCGGCGTGCGCGGCAACTTCGACGATGCCCAGAGCGCCGTGAAGCGCATCTTTGCCGATGAGGAGCTGGCCGCGCGCTTGGCTGAAAAGGGCGTGATGCTCTCGAGTGCGAACTCCATCAACGTCGGCCGCCTTGTGCCGCAGGTGGTGTACTACTTCGCCGCGTACGCGCAGCTGCTGCGCGCCGGATCCATCAAGCTCGGCGACGCCGTCGAGTTCTGCGTGCCCACCGGCAACTTCGGCGACATCCTCGCCGGTTACTATGCCAAGCGCCTGGGCCTGCCCGTCTCGCGCCTCATCGTGGCGAGCGACAAGAACAACGTGCTGTTCGACTTCCTCACCACGGGCACCTACGACCGCAAGCGCCCGTTCTTCACCACTACGTCGCCCTCGATGGACATCCTCATCTCGTCGAACCTCGAGCGCATGCTGTACTACGCCGCCGACGGCGACTGCGAGCTAGTGGCCGAGCTCATGGCCGGCCTTTCCGGCGAGGGCGTCTACACCGTGCCCGAGCAGGTGCTCGCGCGCATCCAGGAGGTCTTCGGCTGCGGCTGGGCCGACGAGGACCAGGTGGCCGCGGCCATCAAGCATTGCTGGGACGCCAACGGCTACGTGATCGACCCGCACACCGCCTGCGGCTACCACGTACTGGAGGAGCTGCCTGCTGCCCCCGGCACCGCTGCGCGCGTGCTGCTGTCCACGGCGAGCCCCTACAAGTTCCCGCGTGCCGTGGCAGGCGCGCTGAGGCTCTTCTGCCCGCCGGACGATTTCGCCTGCATGAAGGTGCTGGAGAAGGCCACGAACACGACGGCCCCCGTCCAGCTTGCCACCCTGCAGGAAAAGCCCGTCCTCCACACCGACGTCGTCGACATCGACGGCATGTCCGCCTTCGTGGAGCAGGCGGCTTCCAAGCTGTAACTTCCCTCCCCGCCCCCATGGCCCCAGAGCCCTCCTCGCCTTCAAGTTGGCGCTGGCGGCGGGGACGGGCGAGCAAGTAGCGCTTCCCGGCGGTCTGCGCGTGTTTCGTCCGCCGCGAGTTCCGCACGAGCCGAAGAGCCCAGTGGGCTCTTCGTGCGAGCAGGACTGTCTGAGCGCCGGATGAAACACGCGCAGACCGCCCGAGAGGAGCCCACATGATCAAGATCACCGTCCCCGCCACCAGCGCCAACCTGGGCATAGGCTATGACACGCTCGGCATGGCGGTGAGTTTGTACTCGCACTTCACCTTCGAGCGCGCCGACGCCCTCACCATCACCGGCTGCCCCGAGGAGTTCCAAAACGAGGACAACCTCGTCTACGTCTCGTTCGTCGACGCCCTGCGCGAGTGGGGCGAAGAGCCCTTCCCCGTGACCATCGACATCCAAACCGAGGTGCCCGTCGCGCGCGGCCTGGGCTCCAGCTCCACCTGCGTGGTCGCCGGCATCATGGCGGCAGCGGCCCTCACCGGCCACATGGTCGACCGCGCCGAGCTCGTGCGCATCGCCACCGCGGTAGAGGGACACCCCGACAACGTTGCACCCGCCATTTTGGGCGGCGCCGTGTGCTCGTTCACGCCCGAGGGCGACCTGCCGCGCTGCCTGCGCTACGAGGTCTCCGACCGCCTGCGCTTCATCACCATCATCCCGCCCTACGAGGTCCACACGAGCGAGGCGCGCAAGGTCGTGCCGACCGAGGTGCCGCTTTCCACCGCCGTATGGCAGATGGGCCGCATCGCCGGCATGACGCGCGGCTTGGAAACCGGCGACACCGACCTCATCGCCGCCGCAAACGACGACCGCCTGCAGGAGCCGTTCCGTCGCCCGCTTATCCCCGACTACGAGGACATCCGCCGTGTGTGCCTTGATGGCGGCGCCAAGACGTTGTGGATCTCGGGCTCCGGCTCCACGCTCATGGCCGTGACCGATGACACCATCGTTGCCAAGTTCCTGCAGGTCCGCCTGCAGGAGAACTTCCCCGGTTGCGACACCCACATCCTCACCTGCGATACGGAAGGCGCCCAAATCGAGTACCTGTAGGTCGCTTTGGGCCCTCCTGAGCTGGGTGCGGCCATCCCGTCCCGGACGTCCTCGCCCTGCGGGCTGCGAAATGTCCGGGATGGGATGGCCGCACCCAGCTCCTGCGTCCCCATCGCTTGTAGATCGCGCTCTGGAGGTCGCTGGCTTGGGTTTGTTCGCATGGGTGCCGTTGTTGACTGGGGTGACGGCTTCCCAGAAAGCGCAGGAGGAGTGCAGAGGGGTGTGGCTTGCAGGCGGTATCATGGATAGCCGTAACCATCTGCTGACGAGGAGCCGCTATGACCGCTTCTGAATCCAAACCGCTTTCGGTGGCAGCAACCGCCATCTGCCTTGTCCTGGCGCTCTCCCCTGCCATCGCGCTCGCTGCGGCCTGGGGCATGCTACCCGATGTTGTCCCTGCGCACTGGGGCGCCGAAGGCATCGATCGTTGGGGCTCTAAGATGGAGATGGCCGTTGTGCCCGCCGTTTCGTTCGTGCTGGGCGGGGCGCTGCTGTTCGGCGCTCGCCGTGCGCATGCGGACGATGAGGTTGATTTCCTGAACTGGACGCTTTCCGAGCGCGTGGTCATGGTCGTCTCGAGCATCGCCACCTCGCTTATCGGTCTCGGCAGCATGGCCGGCTGGATCATGGGTGCGCTCGATGCAGGGTCCGCCGCCGGCGAGGCTGCCGCCCTCTCGTGGCAGGTGCTCGGTGTTCCCGCGATTTTCCTCGTTGCCGGCATCCTCATGGCCCTGCGCGCCCTCAACATGCCCGAGGACGATCCACTGCTGGGCGAGCAGTACCATGCGCAGCGCATCGCCGGCGCGAGCATGGTCGTTGCGGGCACTCTTATGGCGGTGCTCTCCGCCCTCGTATTTCCCGACAGCATGCGCCAGATGGGACAAGCCGCCATCGCCGCTATCGACATGCTATTCGTCTTCCTGCTGCTGCGCCCCTGGCTGATGTAGGAAATCGCCCGCCGGGTCCATTTGGCTTGAGCGGAACATCATGATGTTCCGTAGGATGTTTCGGCATTCTCCCCGATAAACCTTTTATCGCCGCCGGAATATCATGATTTCTCGGTCGCGCTTCAGGCACCTTTACCGGTCGCGCCCCCGTTGCCTGCTACCATGGTGCGGAGCAAAACGCGAGAACGGGAGACGGATATGACCCCCACCATCGGCATCATCGGCGCACTGGAAAAGGAAGTTCGCCAGATCTATCACGAGATCGAGCACGGCACGGTCGCCGAGGAGGCCGGTCTCACCATCATGGGCGGCGAGTACCACGGGTTCAACCTGGTCGCCACCACCGCCGGCATGGGCACGGTGAATGTCGCCGCGGCGGCTCAGCACCTCATCTCCCGCTATGGAGCCAACGCGCTCATCTTCTCCGGCATCGCCGGCGGACTCAACCCCGCACTACATATCGGCGACGTGGTCATCGGCGAGCACCTGCGCTACATCGACACCGACACCGCGCTCATCGCGGAATCCTACCCCGGGCTGGAGGAATTCACGTCCTCGGACTTCCTCGTAGACCTTGCGGAGGAAACGCTCATTGCCCACGGGTTCGTGAACGCCGCACTCGATACTGCCGATGTCGCCCCCGGCAGCGAGGCGCGCCGCGTGGCCGACGCGTCCCCCTACCGCCGCCACAGCGCCGATACCGAGCCGGCGCGCTACCTGCGCGGCACCATCGCCACGGGCGACCGCTTCATCACCGGCGCCGAGCTGCGTCAGGCCGTCGTCGACGCCACGCAGGCCGATTGCGCCGAGATGGAAGGCGCCGCCGTTGCGCACATCGCCGCTAAAAACCGCATCGACTGCCTGGTCCTGCGCGCCATTTCGGATAATTGCGATGAGGAGTACGACGCCTTCTGCGAGCGCGAGTTCGATTTGGATGAATATGCCCACAGCGCAAGCGGCCTCACCCTGTCGATCGTGCGCCGTCTTTCGGCCAAGCTCGGCCTGACCGCCCTCGACGCGTAGCGAACGCGCTTGTCCCCCGATTCGCCCGCCTTACGACCAAGGAGACCCCATGCCCGACGCCATCAACTATCAGAAGGCGAAGTTCATAGCCAGCTACGGCAACGCCGCGAAGATTCCCGAGTCCACCTGCCCTGAGGTCTGCTTCGTGGGCCGCTCCAACGTGGGCAAGTCGTCGATTATGAACAAGCTGTTCAACCGCAAGAACCTGGTGAAGGTGTCGAGCACACCGGGCAAGACGAGCAACGTCAACTTCTTCGAGGCCGACGGCGTGCACTTCGTCGACCTGCCCGGATACGGCTTCGCGCAGCGCTCCAAGTCCGAGCGTGACCGTTGGGCGAGCCTCATCTTCGACTTCTTGAACATGGAACGCAGCTTCAACCTGGTGGTCTCGCTCGTGGACATCCGCCACGACCCCAGCAAACTCGACCATCAGATGATCGAGTTTTTGCAGGAAGGCGGGTACCCCTTCGTGGTCGCGCTGACCAAGGCCGACAAGCTCTCGCGCAACCAGCAGGCCAAGCAGCTCGCCGCCATTCGCAAACAGCTGAACGTTCCCGCAGAGGACATCATCGTCACCTCGTCGCAAACCGGCGCCGGCATCGACGAGCTCAAAGCCCGCATCGAAGCCGCCTGCCTCGACGAGGAAGAAGCAGAGGAAGCGGAGTAGCGCAATCCGACAAGATGGGGGCGGGCCACTTTTTGTCGACACGTGTCGACCAAAAGTGGCCTGCCCCAATCTTGTCGGATTGCGCTACTCCGCCTCCTCTGCTTCTTCCTCGTCGGGGCAGGCGGCTTCGAGGCGGGGCTTGAGCTCTGCTAT
>CALULJ010000015.1 GCA_944321445.1 uncultured Collinsella sp. | reverse complement strand
CGATGTTCAGGTGGCCCACCTCGGAGTTGCCCATCTGGCCGGCGGGCAGGCCCACGTCCTCGCCGGAAGCGCCCAGCGTGGTGTGGGGATACTGCTCGTACAGGCTATCGAGGAACGGCGTGTTGGCGGCAGCCACGGCATTGTCGGCACCCTCGGGCGCCAGGCCGCAGCCGTCCATGATGACCAGGAGTGCAGGAAGATGCTTGGTCACTGTCTACTCCCCCGCCTTCTCGACCATGGCCGCGAAGCTCTCGGCCACGAGCGAAGCGCCGCCCACGAGGGCACCGTCCACGTCCTCCTTCTCGAGGAAGCCGGCGATGTTCTCGGGCTTGGCGGAGCCGCCGTACAGGACACGGATGCCAGCAGCGGTCTGTTCGCCGAAGATCTCGACGAGCGTGGCGCGGATAGCGCCGCAGACCTCCTGGGCGTCATCGGCCGTGGCGGTCTTCCCAGTGCCGATGGCCCAGATGGGCTCGTAAGCGATCACGTACTTGGACGGATCGGTAATCTCGAGGCCCTCGGTGTCCTTCTTGATCTGGTCGACGACGAACTCGACGTGCTTGCCGGCCTCGCGGACCTCAAGCGACTCGCCGCAGCAGCTGATGGGCACGATGCCCGCAGCCATGAGCGCTTTGGCCTTCTTGTTGATGTCCTCGTCGGTCTCGTGGAAGTAGTCGCGGCGCTCGGAGTGACCGATGATGCAGTACTCGGCGTTCACGGACTTCAGCATGGCGCAGGAGGTCTCGCCGGTATAGGCGCCCTTCTCCTCCCAGTACACGTTCTGACCGCCCAGCTTGATGGAAGAGCCCTCAAGCTTGTGCGAGGTGCACGCCAGATCGATGGTCGGCGGGCAGACGACGACCTCGACGCCATTGGCGGGAACCTTCTCGACGAGGCCCTCGGCCAGCTCCTTGGCGGCCGGGACATCGTTATTCATCTTCCAGTTGCCTGCGATCAGGCGCACGCGGTTACTCGGCATCGTTCAGAGCCTCCACTCCAGGAAGGGCCTTACCCTCGACGAGCTCCATGGAAGCGCCACCGCCGGTGGAGATCCAGCTCATCTTGTCGGCCAGGTTGAACTTGTTGATAGCGGCCACGGAATCGCCACCGCCGATGATGGAGGTGCAGTCGGAGTCGGCCACGGCGCGGGCGACAGCCTCGGTGCCATGAGCGAACTGATCCATCTCGAACACGCCCATGGGGCCGTTCCAGAACACGGTCTTGGCACCGGCGATAGCCTCGGCGTACAGCGCCTCGGTCTTGGGGCCGATGTCCATGCCCATGCGGTCATCGGGGATCTTGTCGGAGTCGACGACCTCGCCCACGGCATCCTCGCCGAAGTGGTCGGCCACGATGTTGTCGATCGGAAGCAGGATCTTGACGCCCTTGTCCTCGGCCTTCTTCAGCATCTCGCCAGCGCGCTCGACCCAGTCCTCCTCCTTCAAGGAGGTGCCGACGGTGTAGCCCTTGGCCAGGAAGAAGGTGTAGGCCATGCCGCCGCCGATGATCAGGGTGTCAGCGGAGTCGATGAGGTGATCGAGAACGCCGATCTTGGAGGACACCTTGGAGCCGCCGACGATGGCAACGAAGGGGCGCTCGGGCTCGGCGAAGATGCCGGTCAGGGTGTCGACCTCCTTCTCGAGCAGGAAGCCAGCGACTGCGGGCAGGTACTCGGCCGGGCCCACCACGGAACCCTGGGCACGGTGCGCGGTGCCGAAGGCGTCGAGCACGAAGATGTCACCGTAGGACGCGAGGGTCTTGGCGATCTCGGGGTCGTTCTTCTTCTCGCGCTTGTCGAAGCGGACGTTCTCGAGCACGAGGATGTCACCGGGCTCGAGGGCGGCAACGGCCTCGGCGGCCTTCTCGCCATAGGTGTCGTCGACGAACTTGACCTCATAGCCCGTGAGCTCAGCAAGCTTGTCGGCAGCCGGCTTCAGGGACAGAGCGGGCTCGGGACCGTCGCCCTTGGGACGGCCGAGGTGGCTCATGAGGATGATCTTGGCGTTGTGCTCCTTGAGGTACTGGATGGTGGGGATGGCAGCACGGACACGGGTGTCGTCGGTCACGACGCCGTCCTTCAGGGGCACGTTGAAGTCAACGCGCATAAGGACGCGCTTGCCGTCGACATCGATGTCGCGAACGGTCTTCTTGGTGAAAGCCATGTGCATCTACCTTTCTCTTGCTCGCGCCGCACTACCCGCGCGGCGCGAAAGTAAAAAAGAGGACGCGACCTTGGGGCTATCGCCTTCAAGGCCGCGCCCTCTCAACTCAAGACGCTAAAAGCTCTTAGGCTGCAAAACTTAGCCGACGAACTTCTCGAAGTACTTGATGGTGCGGACCATCTGAGAGGTGTAGGAGTTCTCGTTGTCGTACCAAGAAACAACCTGCACCAGGGTCTGGCCGTTGCCCAGATCGGAGCACATGGTCTGGGTGGCGTCGAAGATGGAGCCGTGGGTCTCGCCGATGATGTCGGTGGAGACGATGTCGTCCTCGTTGTAGCCGAAGGTCTCGGGGATGGTCTCGGCGTAGGCCTTCATAGCGGCGTTGACCTCGTCAGCGGTGACGGTCTTGTCGACGACGGCGTAGAGGTTGGTCAGCGAGCCGGTCGGGGTCGGGACGCGCTGGGCGGCACCGATGAGCTTGCCGTTGAGCTCGGGCAGGACCAGGCCGATGGCCTTGGCAGCGCCGGTGGAGTTCGGGACGATGTTGACGGCGCAGGCGCGGGAGCGACGCTTGTTGCCCTTGCGCTGCGGACCGTCGAGCGGCATCTGGTCGCCGGTCCAGGCATGGATGGTGGTCATGATGCCGGACACGATGGGAGCGAAGTCGTTCAGACCCTTGGCCATCGGGGCGAGGCAGTTGGTGGTGCAGGAGGCGGCGGAGATGATGTCATCCTCTGCGGTCAGCTGCTCGTGGTTGACGTTGTAAACGATGGTGGGCAGGTCGTTGCCAGCCGGAGCGGAGATGACGACCTTCTTGGCGCCAGCGTTGATGTGGGCCTGGGCCTTAGCCTTGGAGGTGTAGAAGCCGGTGCACTCGAGCACGACGTCGACACCGAGCTCGCCCCACGGGAGGTTGTTGGCGTCGGCCTCCTTGTAGATGGTGATCTTCTTGCCGTCGACGATGATGCAGTCGTCGCCGGATTCGACCTTGTGGTCGCGGCTGTAGTTGCCCTGCGTGGAGTCGTACTTCAGGAGGTACGCGAGCATATCCGGGGAGGTGAGGTCGTTGATAGCGACGATCTCGGAGCCCTCGTGGCCGAACATCTGGCGGAACGCGAGACGACCGATGCGGCCAAAGCCGTTAATCGCAACCTTTACTGCCATGCTTGTCTCCTTTCGCGAGGCCCCCGCAGGTTCCCTTGCCTGCCGCTGAGGCCTACAAACAAACCTCTTAGAATATACCGTTTTTTCCGCTGGAGTTTCACGACAATGGGGGGCGAATTGAGAATTTTCATTCCCTTGATTCGCTTCAAAAGCCCAGCGTAGAGGCTATTGAATCGCTTCATTACCATCGCTACGTGCAGCTTCGAGCATCTTCTCGAGGCGAAGCACGCGGTGGTACAGCGCGGACTTTGAAAGCGGGGGGTCAGCCATCTCGCCAAGGTCGCGCAGCGACAGGTCGGGATAGGTCTCGCGCAGGCGGCAAAACGCCTCGAGCGCATCGGGAAGGCCGCGGCGCAGGCCGCGTAGGCCGAGCTCTTCAATGAGCTCGAGCTGGTGTTGGGCGGCGCTCGCGCTCCTCCCCTGGTTGGCGAGCTCGGCGTTCACCCGTCGGTTCACCTCGTTTTTGACCGACTTCACCGCGCGGGCTTCCTCGATTTCGGCCACCGAGCGCTGGGCGCCCACCTCGCGCAGCAGACGCACGATATCCTCGGCGCTCTTGATGTAGACGGCGTACGACGCGCGGCGGCGGTTCACGCGGGCGGGGATCCCGAGCTGGCCAATGAGGTCGGCGAGCGCGCGGGCGAACTCCTCCCCCTGCACCGAGATCTCGAGATGGAAGTCACCGCGCGGGTCGGCAACGAAACCGCCGGCGATGAGCGCACCGCGGATGTAGGCAAGCCGGCAGCATTTCCTGGCGACCACGTGGCGCGGGATGTCGCGCACAAGCGCGCCGCTGCGGTCGAGGATGCCCAGCAGCACGAGAGCCTTCTCGAGGTCAGGCTGGTCGGGCAGGGCGATGAGGTAGTTGCGCACACGGTGCAGCACGCTTTTGCGCACCGTGAACTCCGTTTTGAGCTTCAGGATCTGGTGCGTGAGGCCGATCATCGTGCGCGCGACGGCACCCGTCTCGGTAGCAACCTGCAGTCGATAGCGCCCGCGTCCGGCGACGCTCAGCGTGCCGCACACGCGCGTAAGCGCCGCGAGCGTGGCGATATTGCAGTACTCGCACGCCGGCGCGCAACGCGCGAGCTCATCACGGACCTCCGCCGTAAACGACATGGGCACCTCCCAACAGGTTTCGGAACCTTAGCTACCGTCAAACGCTGGAATAGCGCTTAATGCGGCTCCCCCGTCGCCGTCCTGTTGGCGCGCGGAAGGTCGCGGTGCGAAATGGCCACATGGTAGTGTTGGCGCTCCAGATAGCGCGCCGTCGCCTCCGCGATGGCAACGCTGCGGTGCTGACCGCCCGTGCACCCGATGGCGATGGAGAGCAGCGGTTTTCCTTCCGCAACATAGCCAGGCATCACGGCGTCCAGCAGGCGATACCAGGCGTCCAGGAACTCTTTGGTTTTGGGATTGTCGAGCACGAAGGACGACACCTTCTCGTCCAGGCCCGTCATGGTGCGCATCTCGGGGTCATAGAAAGGATTGGGCAGGAAGCGCACGTCGATCATGAGGTCCGCCTCCACGGGCATACCGTGCTTGAACCCGAACGAGAAGACCTGCACCTCCATGAGCTGCTGGTCGGTGAGCTCGGAAAACGCGAGGCGCAGCTTGCTGCGCAGGGCGGTCGTGGCAAGACGGCTCGTGTCGATGATCATATCTGCGCAGCCGCGAATGCTCGCGAGCTGCACGCGTTCGCGCTGAATAGCGTCAGCCGTGGTCTCGCCGGGCATAGCGAGCGGATGACGGCGGCGGTTTTCGTTGTAGCGGCGGATAAGAACCTCGTCAGATGCCTCCAAAAAGACAATCTTGCAGCTCATCTCGTGGTCGCGCAGCGTTTGGATAGCGTCGAGCAGCTCGTCGAACAGCCCCTGGCTGCGCAGGTCACAGGTGACCGCCAGATGCCTGCCCACGCCCGCATTGATACCCACGAGCTCGGCAAGCTGCAGGATGAGGCGCGGAGGGAGATTGTCGATGCAAAAATAGCCCATGTCCTCGAAGACGTGCATGGCCTGGGTGCGGCCCGAGCCGCTCATGCCCGTGATGACGACGACGTCGGGCACGCGGTCGGCAAGCTCGGCAGCGGTGATGGAATCGGTATCGTGCTCGGACATGAGGGCTCCCCTTTCCGATAACAAGCTCATACGGCTACCAGTATACCCGCCTCTGCAACTCGCCAATTGGGGGCAGGTCGCTTTTGGCCGACACGTGTCGGCCAAAAGCGACCTGCCCCCAATTGGCGAGAATGACGCACTTCTCCCCAGGGAGAAGTGCGTCAGAGGTTTTAGCGCTCGACTTCCGCTTTGAACCAGCTCGTGAGGCTCGTGGGATGCGTGATAGCGGTACCCACGACCACAGCCCAGGCGCCGGCGTCGATAGCGGCGCGCGCCTCGGCGGGCGTGTGCACGCGACCCTCGCACACCACGGGGAAGCCGGGGAACTCCTCGGCTGCCTGACGCAGCAGCGGCAGGTCGGGACCATCGGCCATCGTGCAGTCGATGGCGGCCACGCCGTGGGAAAGCGTCGTGGAGACGATGTCGAAGCCAAGGTCGACCGCACGGCGGATGTCGTCGATGGTCATGCAGTCTGCCATGGTGAGCACGCCCTCCGCCTTCAGCGGCTCAAGCGTATCGGCAACCGTCTTGCCATCGGGGCGCGGACGGTCGGTGGCGTCGATGGCAACGATGTCGGCGCCGGCAGACACGCAGGCACGCGCATGGCGAAGCGTCGGAGTGATGTAGACGCCCTCGTGGCCGTCCTTCCACAGGCCGATAACGGGAATCTCGCAGCGCCCCTTGATGGCGGCGATGTCGGAGAGACCCTGGCAACGGATGGCGGCGGCGCCACCGAGCTCGCAGGCGCGAGACATCTGGGCCATCGTCTCGGGATGGCGCAGCGGCTCGCCAGGATACGCCTGCACGCTCACGATGAGCTTGCCCTTAAGCGACTGAATCAACGGATCGATAGCCATATCGTCCTCCTTGCAATCAAGCATTCATGATGCAACAACAGCAGATTCGACGGAATTCCCTCAACAACGGAGACGGCTTTCCCAGGTGCCCGAGATTCGCCTGAAAGAGGAGGGCTCACGCCTAGCGCGCGGCGCCCGACGATTGAAGGTGAAGGTCGGGTGCCTGGGAAAGCCGATGGGATCACTAAACCTACAACGGAGACGGCTTTCTGAGGTGCCCGAGATCGGGGTGAAAGAGGAGGGCATAGGCCTTAGGGCCATGCCCGACGATTGAACCCCGAGGTCGGGTGCCTCATGAAGCCGCGGGGATCAGTTAACCTCTAGTTAACCTCTACATAGGCCGAACGGACAAAGTTCTCCGCCGCGCCGATGAGCGGTGCGTCGCCGCCCAGCTCGCCTCCGATGATCGGGGTCTTCGCCACGGGAGGCATCGCCTGCTCGGCAAAGGCCGCAGCCACGGCATCCGACCAATCGGGGCCGCACTGGGCCACCGAACCGGACAGGATCACACAGGCGGGGTCGAGCATGTTGCACATGCTGCCCATGACCTCGCCGAGCGCGCATCCGGCGCGCTCCTCGGCACCCTTGGCGGCCTCGTCGCCCGCAGCAGCGCGGCGATCAATCTCGGCGCCGTCCATGGGCTTGCCGCCGTCGTAGGTCTCGTCTCCCCCGCGGCGAATGTACTCGCGGATGATACCGGGACCTGCGCCGATAGGTTCCAGATGCGCCGTAGCCCCGCACGAGCAGGGAACTCCCACGGCTGCCGGGCAGCACACGTGTCCGATGTGGCCCGCCTCGTCGTGAGCACCGAGCATGATGTGCCCGTGCTCGACGAAGGCGCCACCAATGCCGGTGCCCACGGCGACCACCAGGCAGCTGGACGCATCGCGCCCGCCGCCCCAGCGCGCTTCACCCAGGGCATGGGCGTGCACGTCGTTCAGAACGTGGCACGGCAGGCCGACCGCAGCCGTCACCTCGGCTGCCAGGCGCGTGCCGCCCCAACCGGGCATGAGCTCATTCGCAAACGTGATGTCGCCCGTGCGCGGGTCGACCACGCCGGCCGAGGAGATACCCACGCCCACCGGCGGCTCGTCGGCGCGCTCGATGGCGGCACGCACCGCGGAGATGACGCGCGCGAGCACGTGCTCTCCACCCTGTGCGGCCTCGGTGGGCATCTTCTCAACCTTGTCCGCACGAGGAGCGTCATCGCTCAAAGTCACGATTCCGCAGGCAATCTTGGTTCCTCCGATATCGACGGCAACGATGGTCGTACGCTCCATGGCAGACTCCTTTATTCGTAGGGAAAACTCTTATGCGTCCAGCAGGCCGTTGTCGACGAGGACCCTGCGAATGGCCTCGACATTATCGCCCTTCAGGCAATGGACCGGGCGCGGCATCTGGTTGGTCTCGAACACGCCGAGCAGCTGCAGGGCGGTCTTGAACGCGCCGACGCCGGCACCGAAGCCCTGAACGCCCGTGGTCACCGCGGTGATCTCCATGATGCGGGCCAAACGATCCTGCTCGGACTTGACGGTCACCCAGTCGCCCTTCTGCGCGGCCTTCCACTGGCGCACGTAGCCCCAGGGCTCAACGTTGGCCAGGCCGGGGACGGAACCGTCGGCACCGGACAGGTACGCGCCGTCGACGACGACCTCATGGCCGGTGAGGATGGACATGGGATGGCCGGCGTCCTCGTTCTTGAGCACGAGGTAGCGGAACGAGATGTCGTCGCCGGAGGAGTCCTTCACGCCGGCGAGCACGCCGTCCTTGCCCAGGCGAACGAGCATGTCGGTGTTGAGCTTGTTGTGCACGCACACCGGAATGTCGTAGGCGAACAGCGGCAGGTCGAGTGCATCGTGCAGGCAGCGGAAGCTCCACTCGATCTCGTCGATGCCCTGCAGCGCGTAGAACGGGCAGGTGGCGACGAGGGCATCGACGCCCATCTGCTCGGCACGCTTGCCGTGCTCGATCATGCGCTCGGTCTCGGTATCGATGATGCCAGCAAGCACGGGCACGCGGCCATCGACGAACTTGACGGTGTTCTCGATGACGGCGGCGCGGCGCGCGTCGGTGGAGAACACGACCTCGCTCGAGGAGCCGAGGATGAACAGGCCGTCGACACCGGCGTCGATCATACGGTTGATGCTGCGCTCCATCGACACGACGTCAAGCGTGCGGTCCTGCTTCAGCGGAACGACGACGGGCGGGATGACACCGGTAAACTTCTTGTCAGCCACTTGAACAAACTCCTTAGTTCGTGGGTGCGGGAAGCGCAGGCGCGCTCCCCTGTTGTCAATCATGCCCTGCGGGCGCACACATGGTAGCGCGCGCGGCCGCCTCGGACACGCTCGCGCGCATTTGCGACAGATACGCCATACACGGCGGGGGTCACTCATACGCGCCGGTCAAAAGTCGCGCCCGGAACGAACCGGGCGCGACTGAGTACCTGTGATGCTACTGCCCGAGCTTCGGGTGGAGCAGCGACGGCGCCGCCGCCAGGAGCATCTTGGTGTAGGCATCCTGCGGGTCCTCGAAGACCTGCCTAGCCGGACCCTGCTCCATAATCTGGCCGTGATTCATGACCACGATGCGATCGGAGATGTAGCGCTCCGTCTGGATGTCGTGGCTGATGAAGACCATGGCCAGGCCCAGGTCCTTCTTGAGGTCCGTGAGCAGGTTCAGGATCTGCGCGCGAACGGAGACGTCGAGCGCCGAGGTGGGCTCGTCGGCGATGATGACGTCGGGCTTCAGCGACAGGGCACGGGCGATAGCGACGCGCTGGCGCTGGCCGCCGGAGAGCTGGCCGGGAAGCGCGTACATCGCCGAGGACGGCAGGCCAACGGTGCCCAGAAGCTCGCGGATGCGCTCCTCGCGCTCATCCTCCGAACCGACCTTGTGCACGATCAAGGGATCGAGCAGCTGATCATGAACGGACATGCGCGGGTTCAGCGCGGTCGCCGGGTTCTGGAACACCACGGAGACGACGCGGCCGATCTTCTTGCGAAGGTCTGCGGTGCGCTTGGTCACGTCGTCGCCCTTGAAGTACACATGGCCGGACGTCGGGGACTGCAGGCCGCACATGACGTTGGCGGTCGTGGACTTACCGCAGCCGGACTCGCCCACGATACCGATGGTCTCGCCGGGCATGAGCTTGAGCGTCAGGCCGTTCACGGCATGCACGAGGTTGGGATGGAACAGCGAGCCCGTGCGCGACTTGAACGTCACCGAGATGTTGTCCAGGAAGATGATGGGTGTCTGCTCGGCCATCTACCTCACCTCCAGTCGGGAAACGAGACCATTCTTGGCAAGCTCCGCATCCGGAATCTCGGAGACCAGGTGATGATCGGCACCGGGAACGGGCTTCAGGATGGGGTGCACGTCGAGGCCGACCGTGGGATGGCTCGAACGCGGCGCGAAGCGGTCACCCGCGGGGAAGTCCGCCGGGCTCGGAACGGAGCCGGGAACCTGGTGCAGGCGGGTGCCGTCGTGGGCCTCGATGGAGAGGACGGCGCCGAGCAGGCCCTGGGTGTACTCGTGGATCGGGTTGGTGAGCAGCTCCTTGGTGGGGGCGGACTCAACGACCTGGCCGGCATACATGACGGTGATCTCGGAGGCGACCTCGGCAACGAGTGCCAGGTCGTGCGATACGAAGATCATGGCGAAGCCGAGCTGCTTCTGCAGGTTGTTCAGAAGCTTGATGACCTGCTTTTGCACCGTCACGTCGAGTGCGGTGGTGGGCTCGTCGCAGATCACGAGCGACGGGTCGCGCGTGAGCGCCATGGCGATGATGACGCGCTGGCACTGGCCGCCGGACAGCTCGTGCGGATAGCTCTCGAGCGTGCGCTTGGGGTCGAGGCCGACGAGCTCGAGGAGCTCCTCGGCGCTGCGGGTGCCGCCGCGGCTCGTGAGCTGCTTCATCTGCGCAGAGATGAGCATCGAGGGGTTGAGCGAGGACAGGGAGTCCTGGTAGACCATCGCGAGCTCGTGGCCGAGCAGCTTGCGGTGCTCTTCCTTCGAAAGCTTCAGGAGGTCCTGGCCCTTGTAGAGAATCTCGCCCTGGATGCGAGCGGAATCGGGCAGGAGGTTCATGATGGTCTTGGTGGTGATGGACTTGCCGCAGCCGGACTCGCCCACGAGCGCCATGCACTGACCGGGACGGACGTCGAAGGAGACGTTGTCGACCACGTGGACATCACCGTGGCGCGGGAAGCCGATGGAGAGGTTCTTAACCTGAAGGATCGGCTTGACGTTGTAGTCGGGCACGCGACGATCGGTACGCGCAAGTTCGACTTCGCGCAGGGCGCCGAGGCGACGGGCCAGGGAGTCAGCCTGCTCCTTGTAGGCACGGACGGGGTCGGCGACGAGCAGGTCGGCCTCGCGACGGCTCTCGGCGTTCTCGTTGGAGACGGGAGCAGACGGAGCGGCGGCCATGGCGTCGGTGAGGCCCTCGGAGAGGATGTTCAGCGCAAGGCAGGTGATCATGATCGCGATACCCGGGAACAGCGCCTGCCACCAGCGACCGAGCAGAACGCCGTCGCGTGCGGAGGACAGGATGTTGCCCCACGTGGGGGTGGGCTCGGCGATACCGGCGCCGATGAAGGTCAGGGAGGCCTCGAAGATGATGGCGTCAGCGACAAGCGTGACCGTGAAGACCATGATCGGCGCGATGCAGTTGCGCAGAACGTGCTTCATGAGAATCCAGGGCGCCTGGGCACCGGACACGATGACGGCACGGACGTAGTCCTCGCCGTACTCGGACACCACGTTGGCGCGGACGATGCGCGCGATCTGCGGGGTGTACATGAAGCCGATGGAGAAGATGATGGCCGGAACGGAGTTGCCCAAGATGAGAACCAGGATGGCCGCGAGGGCGATGCCCGGGATGGACATGATCACGTCGAGGATGCGCATGATGACCTCGGAGATGGCCTTGCGCGAAACGGCCGCGATGGCACCGATGATGGAGCCGAGGACGAGCGCGAACAGGGTCGCGCCGAAGCCGATCACGAGCGAGTAACGGCCACCGTAGAGCATGCGCGAAAGAATGTCGCGACCCGCGTTATCGGTACCGAAGAGATAGTCGCCGTTGGGCGGCTGATACGCCTTGGTGATCTCGAGCGGATCGTGCGGAGCGATGAGGGGCGCCAGGATGGCGGACAGCGCGACCAGGACGAGCAGGACGAGTGAGATCTTGCTCGGCAGGCTCATCTGCTTGATGCCGCTGAACTTCAAACCCTTGGACGCAGCCTTCTCGAGCTGGGCGGTCTTATTCTTAGTCATGGGGCCTACACCGTCCTAATGCGCGGGTTGATGAGCAGGTAGAGCATATCAACCACGATGTTGATGATGACGAAGGCCAAGGCCACGACCACGACGACGCCCTGAACGAGCGTGATCTCGCCACCGGTGATGCCCTGCTGGATGAGCGTGCCCATGCCGGGGAGGGCGAAGATGACCTCGATGACGACCGCGCCGCCCATGAGGTAACCGATCTTCAGACCGAGCGTGGTGACGGGGGTGATGAGGGCGTTGCGCAGAACGTTCTTAGCGATGACGACCTTCTCGGGAATGCCGCTGCCGCGCGCCGTCTGAACGTAGTCCTTATCAAGCTCCTCGACCATAGCGGTACGCACGATACGCGTCATCTGACCGATGACCGGGAAGGCCAGGGCGATGGCGGGCATGATCATGCGACCGAAATAGCCGGCGGGGTTGGTGAACAGGTCGGGAAGCGCGCCGGAAGACGGGAAGACGCGCGTGAGGTGTCCAACTGAGACACACAGAATGAGCAGGACCGCCAGCCAGAACGACGGCGTGGCGATACCCGCGATGGATATCACACGTATGATCTGATCTGGCCACTTGTCTCGATAGAGTGCCGAGATGACACCGAGCGTGAACGAGAAGATCGCGGCGAGCAAAAGGCCGAAGAACGTGAGCTGCATCGTGATGGGCAGCGCCGACGCGATGGCATCGGCCACCGGGGTCTGGCGGCTGCCGTAGGTGCCCAGGTCACCCTGGACAAGACCGCCGATGTAGTCGACGTAACGGACAGGCCACGGGTCATTCATGCCATGCTCGTCCATGTACTCCTCGACGGCCTCCGGGGACGCGCCCTCACCGAGGACGGTGCGCGCGGGAATGGAGGGGTCGGTGAAGGACATGAGGAAGAAAACGAGCAGGGTGACGCCCAAGGCCATAATCGGCAGCGCGATGATACGCCGTCCGACAAGGCGCAGAAGGTTGTTCATACCCTCTCCTCTCTCTATGCCGTATCGATAAAGAGGGGCCCGAGCCTACCTGTGCCCGGGCCCCTCAGACGTCCGTATGCGTCTCCGCCGTCATACACGGAGACTCAGCCGTCGACAGAGGCTACGCGCTGACCGTGTTGCAGTCGATGAAGCTCATGCCCGTGGTGCCGATGCCCGCGAAGCCCTCGATGGCGGTGCCAGAGGGGCTCTTGGAAGCGTCGTCCCAAGAGGCGGTCACGGTCTGGACATGGATCAGCGGATACAGGACCGCGTTGTCGGCGATGATGTCGTAGACCTGCTTCCAGGTGGCCTGCTGCTCGTCGCCGGACTGGCCCAGAGCGGTGGTCATGAGCTCGCGAATCTGAGCGAACTCAGCGGAGCCGCCCCAACCGGTACGGGTCTGCTGCCAGACGTTGTCGCCGTACCACCAGTTGAGGAGCAGGTCGGGGTCGGCGCCCCAGCAGGACGGATCGCCAGGGGCGATCAGGATGTCGAAGTCGTCGGAGCCGCCGTCGATGGCCGCATAGGTGGCCGCGGAGGTCTCTTCGGCGATCTCGCAGGTGAAGCCGAGGGCGTCGAGGTCCTGCTTGGCCTGGGTGGCCATGCCGGAAGCCTGGGTGTTGTCGGTGCAGCGAATCTTCAGGGCACCCGGGGTCACGCCGGCCTCGCTGAGCAGGGACTTGGCCTTCTCCTGGTCATAGGTGTAGACCGTAGCGGCCTCCTGGTAGTTGGGGAAGTCCTGCGGGATGTAGGAGGACGCGGTGGCGGCGAGACCGTTGAAGATGTTCTCGATCATCTGCTCGGTGTTGATGGCATACATGACGGCCTGACGGGCGGTCTTGTTGTCCCACGGAGCCTTCTTGGTGTTGAACATGATGAAGCGGGTGCCGAAGCCCTGGACCGTATCGACCTTGCAGCCAGCGTCCTTGATGAGGTCGATGGCGTCAGCGGTGACGGACTCCATGACGAGCGTGGTGCCCTGCTGCTGGGCGGTCATGCGGGCAGTGGCGTCAACGAGAATGTCGTAGTGCAGGCCCTCGTCCTTGGCGGCGTGATCGCCGTTGTACTCGGGGTTGGGGAGCAGGTCGACGGTGTTGTCGGTGATCTCGTCGTACATCCACGGACCGGAGCCGATGGGCTTGGAGCTCAGATCGTCGTCGGAGGTGCCAGCCGGGAAGACACGGACGAGCGCCAGGCGCTCCTTCAGGAGCGAGAAGTTGGCGATAGCGGTCTTGACGGTGATGGTGGTGTCGTCGGTGGCCTCGAGCGAATCGATGGGCGACAGGAACGCGGAGTAGGTCGCGTCGGCCTTGGTGCGGTCGAAGGACTCGACGATGTCGGCGGTGGTCACCGGGTTGCCATCGGAGAAAGCAGCGCCCTCGCGGATGGTGATGGTGAACGTGGTGTCGTCAACCTGCTCGGGATCGCCGGTGGCGAGCTCGGGGAAGGTGCTGTAGTCGTGCGGATCGGTGCCATAGAGGCCCTCGAGCACGTGCCAGTTGGAGCCCAGGCAGAACGCCGAGGAGGTCTTGGTCGGATTGTACTCGGAGGGAGCGTACGCGGAGCCGGCCGTGATGGTGCCGCCACCGGCGGTGCCACCAGAAGCAGCGCCCGAACCGCCCGCGGTGTCGTCGCCGCCACCGCCGCAGCCAGCCAGACCGAGGCCGGCGACCGTCGCGGTAGCCCCGGTGACTCCCAGGAACGCGCGGCGCGACAGGCTCTTGTTCTTGATATCCATGAGCACTCCAATCATTGTGCCCGCGCTACCGTCTCGCGACAGCAGCGCGCTTATACTAGACGCATTTCACGATAACGTGGAAACCGTTTCGCAACATCCACGCGGCGGCGAACGGCCAAAGCGACGCGCAGCCGGTATTTTCGACCGTTTACGTTTTTCTTGACCTTTGCTTAATTTGGTGGTAACCACCATACCAGTTAGGACCACACTGTCTACGCTGCGCCGTTTCGCCCTGTGGTCTATACCATCCCAACAATCCACCCCCTCATTCAGAAGGCGCGAAACCGCTCGCCATGAACCCATGGTAGCCATGTGGCGTATGGGCAAAATGGATTCGCTTGTCCGTTTCGTCCTTTTTATGATATGGAAATCTGCGCGACATGAAGCGGCGGGTCGAACATGGCCCGCCGCTTCTTCTGTTCGCTTGAGATACCGCTTCGGTCTGAAGCGACCCTACTCTTCCGACACGGGGTTCTGCCGCTCGGCCTCCCAGGCGCGCAGCGTGTCGTAAACCGCCTGCGCCACCTGCTCGGGCACGCCCTTGACCTCGGCGATCTCCTCCGCGCTCGCGGCGCGCAGCCGCTTCATCGAGCCGAAGTGCTTCATGATCGCCCGCTTGCGCGTGGGGCCCACGCCCTCGACCTCGTCGAGCACCGATACCGTCATGGCCTTGTCGCGCAGCTCGCGGTGAAACGTGATGGCAAAGCGGTGCGACTCGTCGCGCACCTGCTTGATGAGATAGAGCGACGCCGAGCCATTGGGCAGCACCACCGGCGTCTCGTCCCACGGGACGAACACCTCCTCATCTGCCTTGGCAAGGCCGCACACCGGGATGTCGAGGCCCAGCTGCTCGAGCTGGCGCATGGCAGCCGTGAGCTGCGGCTTGCCGCCGTCGACCACCAGCAGGTCGGGCCGGGACCCAAAGCGCTCGTCGGCCATGCGCTCCGGCGCGTAGCGGCGCCCCAGCACCTCGGACATCGACACGAAGTCGTTCGCCTCGGTGAGCTCGGTGCGAATCTTGAAACGGCGGTACTGGCTTTTATCTGGCTTGCCGTTGGTGAACACCACCATCGAGGCCACCGTGAAGCGGCCGTGGATGGTCGAAATATCGAAGCACTCGATGCGCATCGGCGGCGCATCGAGGGCAAGGGCGCTCTCAAGCTGCAGCAGAGCCTGGTTCGTGCGGTCATCCGCGTATCCCGTGCGCATCATGTAGCGCATGAGGGCATGGCGCGCATTGCGCTCGCACGTCTCCAGCAAATGGCGCTTCTCGCCGCGCTGAGGACGGTGCACCGTGCACTTGCGTCCGCGCTTGCCCGTGAGCCAGGCGCCGACGACCTCGGCGTCCTCGAGCTCGACGGCGATATCGACCTCGGCGGGAATATCGGCCGTCTCGTCGTAGTAGCGCTTGACGAAGCCGCCCACGAGCTCCTCTTCGGAGACGTCGAGGCCCTTATCCAAAATGAACTCGCAGCTGCGGACCGTGCGACCCTCGCGCACCGCGAAAACGCATACGCCCGCGATCGTCTCTTCGCGATAGAAGCCGATGAGGTCGATGTCCACGCTCGTGGGGAACACGACCTGTTGGCGGTCGTCGAGCCCGTCGATGACCTCCAGGCGACGCTTGATGCGCCCGGCGCGCTCGAAATCCAGGTCAGCCGCCGCTTCTGCCATCTCGCCTTTAAGCTCCCCCACCAGCTCGCGCCGCTGGCCGGACAAAAATCGCTCCACACGACGCACGTTTTTGGCGTAGTCGGCAGGGTCGATCATGCCGGCGCACACGCCCGGGCCGCGCCCCACGTGGTAGTCGAAACACGGGCGCCCCTTCTGGGCGCAGATGAGGCCGATGATGTCGGCATCGTCGGGATGCTTTTCCAGCAGGCGGCGCACGCGCTTCCACTCCGCGCACGTGGCCGAGCAGATGGGCGTGACCTTACGCAGCGTATCGATGGTCTCGCGCGCCGCGCGGGCGTCCGTGTAGGGCCCGAAGTAGCGCGTGCCCGGTTTGTGCTTCTCGCGTGTGTATTTAATGGCGGGGAACAGATCGGCGTGCGTCACCGCGATGTAGGGATAGCTTTTATCGTCCTTGTAGTCGACATTGAAGTACGGGTGGTACTGCCCGATGAGGTTGCGCTCGAGCACGAGCGCCTCGTGCTCGGTGTCGACCACGATGTAATCGAAGCTCGCGACGATCTGCATCATGAGCGGAATTTTCTCGCGCTCGTCGGACAGCGTAACGTATTGCTTCATGCGGGCACGCAGGTTCTTCGCCTTGCCCACGTAGATGACTTCGCCGTCCGCATCCTTCCACAGGTAGCAACCCGGACAGGTAGGCACCTGGGACACCTGGGCGGATAGTTCCGCCAGGTGCTCGGAAAAGGACTGGTCCCCACGGGAGGGGCGTATAGAGGAAGCGTCTTGCGCCATGGCACACCCGGGTCTCATTGCGAACAAGCGATGTCGCGGCACCGCACGCCCATCGCGGGCGGGCATGCTGCCGCACGGAACGAAAACTGCCCGCACGGCAAGGGCCGTACGGGCAGCATTGTAACGGAACCAGAAGTCCTTGAGCTTTAGGCGCTCTTACCCCGCAGCCGCTACACGAACGGACGGAGCACGCCGCGGATGCCGCTCATGTGGTAGACGTTCGCGGTGCGCACGCCCGCGCCGGGCCACGCCTCGATGATACGGTCGTTACCGATGTAGATGGCGATATGACCGGGGTAGCACACCAGGTCGCCCACTTTGCGCTGCGAGAACGAGAGCTTCTGGAAGCGACCGCTCGTCCACATGTAGTTAGCGTACTGATCGTGCCCGGGCGTATAGTAATGATCCCACGGGTTCATGGGCGAAAGGTCCATGCCGCACGCGTAGAGGCACTGCATAACGAGGCCCGCGCAATCCACGCCCACGCCGGGGGCGCAAGAGTAATCCCAAATGTAGGGCGTGCCGATGTAGTCGTAAGCGCGCGTGATCATGGCGTTGATGCAGTCCTGCTTGGTCGCGTCGATGGAGATGCGCGAGGTGGTGCGATAGCCGAAGATGCCCTGTCCCTGATGCGGGATGGTCACAGACACGTTGGAGACCTGGTAGTACTGCTTGGGGTTCTGCCAGCCGCGATACACCGGCGTATACGAGGTCTTCTCGAACGTGAAGCGCTGACCGCCGCGGCTGCCGTTGTCCGTGTAGATTTGAACGTTCGAGAAGTTGGCCGACGAGCCGCCGTTGACGTCCAGGACCAACTTGGAGGAGAGCGCCGAGGTGATCTTGAAGCCGCCGCCGCTGTAGGTGATGCGCCACTTCTGCGCAGCCGAGCCGTTCTTGGTGTACTGCTGGACGTTCGTACCCGAGGAGGCGGAGCCGCCCTGGACGTCGAGCGCCTTGCCACTCACCGCGCTCAGGATCGTGTAGGTGCCGTCCGAGTTGCGCGTGATGTCCCACTTCTGCGCCAGCGAATTGTTCTTGGCGTACACCTGGACGTTCGCGCCGTTAGCGGTGGAACCGGAGGCGACATCGAGCACGGTGCCGGGAGCAGACGCCATGCGGATGAAGTACGAACCGTTGGGAATGGTGTCGTTCGAGCTTGTGAGCTTGAACGAGCAGAGGCCGGAGGCGTTGGACGCCACAAGGCCGAGCTTCTGGCTGTTGCCGATGGCGGCCGCAGCGATGACGCGGTCCTCGTACGCGGCGCTCTCGAAAACAACGGCTCCCTTGGAAATCGTGGGCACCCACTGCTGGGAGATGTCGTTCGACGGGTCGCGCTGGCCGATGGAGCTCGCGCCCGTGGCGGCCAAGCGCTTACCGGAGTTGAGCGACTCGATGGTATAGGTGTTGTCCTTGCCATCGACCTCGTCGATGCGCCAGCGCTGGGCGAACGTGCCGTTCGACTCGTAAAGCTGAATCTGGGCGCTGTCGGCGCACGAGGCGGACGCGACGTCGATGACGTACTTGGTAGACGAAGCCATGGACAGGTTGTAGATGCCCTCGGCGATCAAGTGGTCGACCGCTTTCAGGGTAAAGCGCTGCGCCGCCGTGGGGCCGTAGGTCGTCACGGCAACGTTTGCGCAGTTGGACGACCCCATGGCCGTCAAGGCGAGACCGTTCGCACGGTTCACGAAACTCCAGGTGCCGTCACCGTTGTCGATGGCCGCGAACTGCGCGTTGCGGTTCGTGGCGTTGCTGTCCCACTGCTGCACGTTGGCGCCCGGCACCACATCGCCGGAATCGACATCGAGCACCTTGCCCGAATGGGCTGCGCGAATCTGGTAGAACCCGTCCACGCTCTCGAAGGTGTACATCTGGGCCATCGTGCCGTTCGCCTTGTACAGCTGCACGTTGGCGCCGTTGTTGTTGGACGCGGAGGCAACATCGACCGCAAAACCGGCAGCCGATGCGGGCTCGAGCACGAACCAGCCGGCGGGCATGCTGTCACCGCTCGCCTCAACAGTGGGTTCGGCGGATACGAAGCGGAAACGCTGCGCCGCGGTGCCGTTGTCGGTATAGATTTGAATGTTTGCCCCGTTGGCGGTCGAACCGGCGGAAACATCGAGCACCAGCGACTCGCCCAGAGCGGACATGAGCTTGTACGTATCGCCCACGGGAACAGCGACCCATTTCTGGGCGCGCGTACCATTGCTCTGGTATTGCTGGACGTTCGTGCCCGCCTTGGCCTTGCCGGCGTTGACGTCGAGCACCTTGCCCGAACCCACGCACGTGATGGTAAGGAACCCGTTTTCGTCATGGCTGACGCGCCAGCGCTGGGCGTTCGTCGCGTTCGATGCGTAAATCTGAACATTGGCGCCGTTGGCGGAAGATCCCGCCGCGACATCGAGCACCTTGCGACCGGCATCGTTGCCCACGATGGCGTACACGCCGTCGGGAATCTCATCGGCATACGTTTGCGCAAGCTCATCGACATCGGCGGTCGCCGCAAGTTCGATGGCCTCGAACGGGTCACCGTACCAGAAGGACAAACCGACCTGCCCGGTCACGCCGGGAACCTCGCCGGCAGCAGTGAACTGCTGCGCGCGCACGGCCTCGGAAGCGCGCTCGGCGCCCGTGTAATCGGCGACCCAAGCGCACCAGGTCTGCGCGACCTCGTCGGTCAGACGGCTCCCCCACCAATCGGCCGGGGCGTACACGCCCGCCTGGTAACCCGCCTCGTCCACTGCGCTGCAGAAGGCTTGCGCGAGCTCGTCGAGCACGCCTTCGGGAAGCGTTTCGTCCTCTAGATCGTAGAAGACAGGGAGGTCAGGGCTATACCCTCCGAGAGCAGAAATGGCTTGCTCGGCCTCAACGGTTGCCTGCTCGGCATCCCGGGCAAGACCGTACACGTACGCGCCCCAGGCGATGCCCACACGTTCGCACTCGGCGACGTTGCGCTCCCACTGGGCGTCCGCGACCCACACGCCGTCCTGCATAGAACCCATGCGGATAATCGCGAAATCGACGCCCGCCTCAGCGACGGCGTCCCAATCGATCTCGCCGTTCGCCTCGCTCACATCGATGCCGCGAGCCGTCGCACCCTCGGGAAGGGCGAGCGCATCGACCGAAAAGACGGTCTTGGCACCGGCGGCGTCCTCCACGAGCACGCCGTCCGCATAGCGCCAAGAGTTCACTGCCACGAATTCGGCAGCGTCCTCTTCGGTTTCTTCCGCCGGGGCTTCCACCTCGGACGCATCGACAGCCTCGTCGCCAGTGACAGGATCGGTAGGTGCAGACCCCTCGTCTTCCTCGATAACGTCATCTTCTACCGCGAGCGCATCATGCTCCTCGAGGACCGCATCGTCCTCAACGGGTTCGGCCTCGACACCTTCCACAACAGGCTCGTCGGTAACCTCAACGCTCAACGCGTCGACAAGTTGCTCCTGACCTGCAGCGACATCTTCCGCAAATGCTGCTGGCGCACACACCGGCGCAACCGTCAGCAAGGCGGACAGCATCACGGTCGCTGCAGCGCGCAATCTCACCATGGGCATCCCTCCTCATAATCGACGCACATCGTTGCCAATGTAGCACAGCGGGCGCATCAATCGGAAAAGAAACCCCCTCTACGGACACATCGGCCCACGCAGCGGTAGAAGCGCCGCGCGGGCCGATTGAGAGCACGTTCAGTATCGGAAACGCCTACAGGGTATCGACCTGTTTGCCGCCCGTATCCCAGTAGTAGCGCTTGAACTTGGGGATCTGATTGTAATACGTGAGCGTCGCCCAGAAGCGATGCGCCAGGCTGTCGGCTTTGTAGAACAGCGGGAACGACGCCAGGCCCTCCTTATACATCTTGAGCACCTCGGCGCGCAGCGCAGGGTCCTCCACCGAGCGCTTGACCACATACGCGGGAACGCATGCGTACAGGAAGCGACCGGTCGCGTCCTGGCGCTCGAGCTTGCGATGCATCACGAAATCCTCCACCAGCAGGCGAACAAAGTTCGAGCCGGCAAGGTTCACATAAAACGTGTTGCGACCCGGACGCGTGTTGACCTCAAAGAACTTGTAGACGCCGTCGCGCGAATCGTACTTGACATCGAAGTTGGCGAAGCCGCGGTATCCCTCGTGCTTGAGCATGCGACAGGCGTCCTCGATAGCCCCATCGATGCGGTCGGACATGATGCATACCGGATTGCCGATGGCGGTGGGAGCGTGATCCTGGAGCACCACGCGACCCGAGCAGGTCATAACCGGCTCGCTGTGCTCGTCCATGAACACCGTGATGCTGCGCAGGCCGTCGTCCGGGCCGGGAATGAACTCCTGGACGATAAGCTCGCGGTCGTAGCACGACTTCTTGAGTTCATCGAAGACGCGCTGCAGCTCTGCGGGCTCGTAGATCTCGAAGATTTTCTTCTTGCCCGGGAACTCGGCGTAGTGGTAGCGCGCCGAGTTCGACGGCTTGGCGATGAGCGGATAGGTGAACGCGTTGACGTCGATGGTCTCGTTCGAATCCGCACAGTCAAAGGTCCACGTGCGGGGATAGGGAATATCCAGCTTCTCGCACAGGCTGTAGAAGTACTCCTTCTGCGTCAGGCGATCGAGCAGATCGAAATCGATGTAGGGCACGACGAACCACTGGCTCAGATGCTCCTTGTTGCGGGACAGGATGCGCGCATACCAGTCGCCCGACCCCACGAGCAAGCCGACCTTGTTCTGCTGGACAAGCTCGCGGCCGAGCTTCTCCAGATACGCCATGAGGCGCTCGTCATCGTCCACGCCTTCGACGATGCGATAATCGCAAAACCGGCTGCTCGAGGTCGCCTTGACGTTCATGGAGGCCAACACGATGGAGTTGATCCCATAGGTCTCATGGAAGCAGCGAACATAGGAATAGCCCAGGATGTCGGCGCCCAGGATCACCGGAACAAGACGTTCGGCGACCTCGCGCTCGTCCTTCAGCACCATGTCCATACCCATACATCCCTTCACATGGGCGCGCCCGGCCCGCCCATGGCGAAACCGAGCACGCGGTTATGCGCCCGCAGGAAGCAGGCGCGCTATTTCTTCTTGGCGCTTACACCGGAGCGCCGCCGCCGACGGGCGTGCCGTCGAGGTAGACGCTCGTGATGACGACGCCGGAGCCGTATCCATTCGCGTGGATGACGTTGCCGCCGCCGATGTAGAGCGCGACGTGGTAGATCCTGCCACCGGAAGCGTAGAACACCAGGTCGCCGACCTCATAGGAACTCGGGTTGAGCTTGAGGTTGCCTGCGGCCTTGACCATGTTGTACTGCCTGCCGGACTGATGCGGGATGCTGATGCCCACGCAACCGTAGGCATAGCTCGTGAGGCCGGAGCAGTCCATGGCGACACCCGGGTTGCAGGCGCCCAAGATGTAGGAGACACCCAGCTGGGTGCGCGCGGCGCTCACGATGGCTTGGCGCGTGGAGAAGCTCAGGCTGCTGCTGCCCGAAGAGGAGGAACTACCGCCCGAGGAGCTGGAGCCACCTGAGGAGGACGAACCGCCAGAAGAGCTACCGCCCGAGCTGGAGCCGCCCGAGGAATGGGAGCCGTCCGAAGAGCTGGAACCGCCGCTGGACGATCCGCCAGAGCTGCTCGAACCGCCGTTAGAGGTGGAGGCGCCATTCGAGGAAGACGAGCCGCCCGTGTTGCCAGAGCCATTGTCAGCAGCGCCGTCATCATCGTTGCTGGCATCCTGGCCGCCCTGCTGCGAGCCGCCGGACTGCTGCTGGCTTTCGTACTCGGCCTGCTGCTGGGCAGCAAGGGCCTCGGCCTCCTGGCGCTGGCGCTCCGCCTCGGCGGCGCGCTCGGCCTCAAGAGCAGCCTTGAGGTCATCGGACAGGCCGTCGACATAGGACTGGGTCTCGGCCGTGGACGAAGAGAGGCTCGCCTGTGCGGTCTTCTGCTCGCCCAGCAGCGTCTCGAGCTGCTGCTCGTTCTCGCTGAGCGACGCCTTCTGCTCGTTCAGGCTGCCGATGAGGTTGTTAACGCTTTCGATCTGATCGTTATAGATCGCAGAGACCTTGTTCGCATAGAACACGCGCGAGGTGAGCTCGCTGAAGGTCTGCGAGGAAAGCAGCATCTCGACGATGGAGGCGTTGCCCTTCTTGTAGCTGGAAACCACGTTATCCGAAAGCTCGGCCTGAGCCTGGGAGAGCTCGGCTTCCTTGGCGGCGATATCGGCCTTCAGCTGCTCGATCTCGGCCTTCGTCTCGTCGAGCTGATCGGAGGTCTCAAAGACCGTCGCCTGGGCAATCTCGAGCTGCTTCGTGAGTTCCTTCAGGCGCGTACGCGCGGCATCGAGCTCAGACTGGATCGCGGCGGTATCCCCCGTCTCGGCGAACGCGACAGCGGGAACGGCGGGCGAAAAAGACAGTGCGCCCACGAGAAGCGCACACGGGACCGCTTTCCAAGAGATCCTACGTTTAAGCTGCATGTCGTCTCCTACTCCATAAGAGTATACGGTTCTGCCAATTCTAGCAGATGCAGCCCGCTCGGCCCGACTTGCACAACCCGCACATCAATGTGGACGTCTCGTTGCGACGAATCCGTTCACGCAGTAACCGCTCAAACCGAACGGCGCCCCGCCCTCTCAGAGAGCGGAACGCCGCGAAGACTGTCGGTTGTAGAGGGCGAACGGAGCCGGCGTTACCGGCGGGCACGCAGCAGGCGCGCGGGGATGAGCCGGCGGAAGATGGAATCGAAGAATGGGGCATCGGACATGCCCAGCAGCGTGGCTCCGCCGAAGGTCACCGCCAGCGCAGGGAAACCGCCCGCCATGGCGTACAGCAGGCCGCGCACCAGGCCGACGCACGGGCCGAACGCCGCCGTGACGCCCTGCACGATGAGCCAGCCCGCAAGCGAGCCGGCGGCACCGAAGGCGAGCGCGCGCAGCACGGACGCCGCAACGGACTTGAGACCCAGCCGTCCCAAACGGCCGCGTAGCTGAATGAGCACGCCGATGTCGATGACGCCGTAATAGAGCATCGAGCTGAAGGGCACCACGTAGATGCCGTACAGCGGGGTGAACACCAGACACACCACGATCTGCACGACCGCGGCGAAACAGGTCGCCACCATGTAGAACTTCATGCTCAGAAGTGAGGAGCACGCCTTTTGCAGGTAGCTCGACAGGCCGTACCAAGGTAGCGTGAGCGCGAGCACCGCCAGGTAGCCCGCCGTGAGGCTGATGGATTCGGTCGTGAAGCTGCCGCTTGCGATCACGGCGATGAGGCACGGCGAGAACACCGCGAAGAACAGCACGAAGGGAATGAGCGTGAAGAGGATCTTGCGCATGCCCGATGTGAAGCTCGTCACGAACGCCTTCATCTTTCCCTGCGTCACATAAGACGAAAGCTCCGTGAACATCGTGGTAGACAGCGGAATCGCGAAGACGGAGAACGGCAGCACATACCACACGCGCGCGTAGTAGGCGACGGCCGGGCCAATCTCGGTCACCGAGAGGTTGCAGCTCGACATGACCGCATTGGTGGGATAGGCAACCAGCGTGACCACGAGCGTGGGCAGGCCGATGGACAGTGTATTGCGCAGGTAGGGGTCGTGGAAGTTGATGCGCGGACGCAGGCGGATGCCGTGACGGCGCAGCGCGGGAACCTGCACGAGCACCTGCATGGCAACGCCGAGCGGGTTGCCGATAGCGAGGATGATGATCGCCTGGCGCGTGTCGAGGATGCCGTTTTGCGTGGCAAGCCCGAACAGCAAAAACGCAGTGATGATCACGAAGTTGTTGAGGATGGGCGCGATGTTGCTCCACAGGTAGTCGCGTTCGGCGTTAAGGACACCCGAGAAGATCGACGACAGCGCGTAGAGCACGATCTCGACCGAGAAGCAGCGGAACAGCCAGACGGTGAGGTCGAAGTCGAAGCTTTCGGTAGCTCCCGCCGACTGCGTCCACACGACAGGCGCCGCGAAGACAAAGCCCAAAATAGCCAGAATGATCATGGCGAACATGACGAACGAGAGCAGGTTGGACGCGTAGTCGCTCGCCGCCTGGGAGCCCCGCTCGCCTTTCACTTTGATATAGACCGGGAGGAACGACGTGATGAGCATGCCGCCCATGACGAGCTCGTACAGGACGTTCGGCAGCTGGTCGGCAATGGTGTAGCAGCTCGCGAGCATGGTCGCGCCGATGGCCCACGCCTGCATGAACGTGCGCATGAAACCGGTGATGCGGCTCACGATGATGAGCGCGCTCACCATGTTGGACGACTTCTCGGCTCGCGCCTCGGTCGCGCGCGTGTCTTTGAGCGCGGTCTCCTCCTCCGCGTGCGCGTCGCCATGAACCACAGGCGCCTGACTGCCCGTTCGGGTACGCGGCGCGGGTTCGGCGAAATGCCGCCCGGTGTTCTTCGAGCTGTCTGTCATCGATCAAGCCCTCTCGCAGATATCGGCGACCTTCGCATCGCACACAGCTAAAAGGTCGTCAACGGCAACCTCCAGCTGCAGGCCACGTCTGCCGCCAGAAACCATAATCGTGTCGAATAGGATGCACGTCTCGTCGATCACGGTCGCAAAGCGCTTGCGCATGCCGATCGGTGAACAACCACCGCGCTGGTACCCCGTCGTCTCGACCAGATCGCGCACATGGAGCATGGCAAGGGACTTCTCCCCCACCGCCCGTGCGGCGCGCTTGAGGTCGAGTTTCTCCTTAACCGGGATGCAGAACACGGCGTGACCGCCGGTTGGCGCCACCGTGACGAGCGTCTTGAAGACGCGATCCGGATCCTCCCCCAGCTGCTCGACAACGTGGATGCCAGACAAATCCGATTCGTCGACCTCATAGGTGCGCGCGGTGTAGGACACACCGGCACGATCGAGCTCGCGCATGGCGTTCGTCTTTTGGATGCGAGGGGCGGAAATCGGACTCATCGTCCTTTCTCGGTAGCGGCGAGTACGTGCATTCGGTCATTTTATCGCCACCGCAAAGCGCCCCCAACCGATTCACCGGCACTCCATATGGGGAGTCCGCACAGAAAAGGGCGCGAAGGCATGCCCTCGCGCCCTGCGCATTTCCCATCAAGCGGCCTCTTAGAGGTTGCCGCCGCCCAAGAACGTACCGAAGTAGCTCATCGAGCAGGTGCTGGCGCCCACGCCGGGACGACGCGCGCCATAGACGTTGCCGTTGCCCACGTAGAAGGCCACATGGCCCGGGAAGAAGACGAGGTCGCCGTACTGGAGCTGCGACTTATCCGTGGTGAAGCGGCCGTGACTCTGGATGTAGGACAACTGCATGCTCGACGAGTGCGGCAGGCTGTAGCCCAGCTGTGCGTACGCATACATAACGAGGCCGGAGCAGTCGAAGCCCTCTTCCGGCGAGGCGCCGCCCCAGGTGTAGGGATAGCCCTGAAACTGCAGCGCGATGGAGACGGCCGCGCCGCCCACGCTGCTGGAGCCGGTCGTAGAACCGCCGCCCGACGGGGTCTGGTCGGGCTCCTCGGCGGGCTCCTCCTCTTCAGGCTCCTCGATGGGAGCGGAGGGAGTTTCGGGCCGAGAGGGCGTGCTCGGCTGGGAGTCAGGCTCGGACGGGGCACTGGGCTCCTCGGCGGACTCCTCGGTCGTCTCGCCACCTGACGAGGGGGCGGGATCGGTAGAGGGCGTGGTCGAAGGCTGCGTCTCAACCTCGCTCATCGCCGCCTCGCCGTCTTCGGCCGACTGGATGCCCGACGCGATGGCTTCGTTTTGCTGCGCCTCGGTTTCCAGCTGGGCGCGCACCTGGGCGTCCAGGGAGTTGACGAGGTCGATGGCGCGCTGCTGGTTGTCGGCCTGCTCATTCAGGCGCTGTTCGGCGTCGTCCATCGCCGCAGTCTGCTCGGCCTGTTTAGCCTCGAGGCTCGCCTGCAGGTCCTTGACCTCCTCGATGGCAGCCGCCTTGGCGTCGGACACCTTGCCCAGGTAGTACACGCCCGAAACGATGTCGTTTAGGTTCGTGGAGCCGAACAGGAGCTTGACGACCGTGAGGCCGCCGTCCTTGTAGCCGCTCGACACGACCTGCGCCAAATCGGCCTGAGAGGCTTTGAGCTCGATGGAGGTCTCCTCCACCTGCTTGACCGTGGTCTCAAGCTCGGCGCGCAGCGTGTCGAGATCGCTCGAGAGCTGCTGGTACTCCGTGCCGATCTGCTCGAGCTGGGAACGCGCGGCGGCGAGCTCCGACTCGGGCGTGGCAAGAGCCGTCACCGGCAAAGCAGCGCCCGCGAGGGCAACAAGAAGGCCCGCCGTCACCGCGCGGCGCGCGCGAGACGAGCCCAAAAAAGCAATACGCATAATGCGACATCCTCCGCAATGTTCGGATGCAAGTTCAAATGAATATTGTAGCCCGCAACCTTCATGCGGCGTGACGCGATGCGCAGGAAGCCGAAAAGATACAAAAGGGCGGGACCGGACGGCCCCGCCCCCCACATGCGCGCTAGTCGATATGCCCCCGTTGGCGCGCGCGGTCGCGCTCGAGGATCGGCCCCAAAAACCTGCCCGTATAGCTCTCCTTGCAGGCGGCGACCTTCTCCGGCGTGCCCGACACCACGATGGTGCCGCCGCCGTTGCCGCCCTCCGGGCCCAGGTCGATGATGCGGTCGGCGACCTTGATGACATCCAGATTGTGCTCGATGACAAGCACGGTGTTGCCCGCGTCCACCAGGCGCTGCAGCACGTCGATAAGCTGGCGAACATCCTCGAAGTGCAGGCCCGTGGTGGGCTCGTCCAGGATGTAGAACGTCTTGCCCGTCTGCTTGCGATGCAGCTCCTTGGCAAGCTTCACGCGCTGCGCCTCGCCGCCGGAAAGCGTCGTTGCCGGCTGGCCCAGGCGCACGTAGCCCAAACCCACATCGTAGAGCGTCTGCAGCTTGCGCTTGATCTGCGGGATGTTCCCGAAGAAGGCGAGCGCCTCCGTCACGGACATGTCGAGCACATCCGAGATGGATTTGCCGCGGTAGAGCACCTCGAGCGTCTCGCGGTTGTAGCGCTTGCCGCCGCAGGCCTCGCAGGGCACGTAGATGTCGGGCAAGAAGTGCATCTCGATCTTGATCTGGCCGTCGCCCTTGCAGGCCTCGCAGCGGCCGCCGGGAACATTGAACGAGAAGCGTCCCGGCGAGTAGCCGCGCGCCTTGGACTCCGGCACGCTTGCGAACAACGCCCGCAGGTCGTCCCACAGCCCGATGTAGGTCGCCGGGTTGGAGCGCGGCGTGCGGCCGATGGGCGACTGGTCGATGTCAATGACCTTGTCGATCTGGTCGATGCCCTCGATGGCGCGGTACGGCCCCACGGGACGTGCCGAATGGTGAATGGCGTTGGTGAGCGCAGGGGCGATCGTATCGGTCACGAGGCTCGACTTGCCGGAGCCGGATACGCCCGTCACCACCGTGAAGGTGCCGAACTCGATCTTGGCCGTCACGTTCTTCAGGTTGTTGGCCTTCGCGCCGCGGACCACGAGCGCGCCGCGGCCGGGCTTGCGGCGCTCGTCGGGCAGGCGCACCATGCGCTTGCCGGTAAGATATTGGCCGGTGAGTGACGCGGGGCATGCCATGATGTCGTCCGGCGCACCGGCGCACACCACCTCGCCGCCGTTCTCGCCCGCACCGGGACCCATGTCAACCACGAAGTCAGCCGCTCGGATGGTGTCCTCGTCGTGCTCGACCACGATCACCGTGTTGCCCAGATCGCGCAGGCGCTCGAGCGTGGCGATGAGCCGCTCGTTGTCGCGCTGGTGCAGGCCGATGGAGGGCTCGTCCAGAATGTAGAGCACGCCCATGAGGCCGGCGCCGATCTGCGTCGCCAGGCGGATGCGCTGCGCCTCGCCGCCCGAGAGCGTGGCCGAGGCGCGGTCGAGGGTAAGGTAATCCAGGCCGACGTCCACCAGGAAGCGCAGGCGCTCCATGATCTCCTTCACGATGCGCCCGCCGATGAACTGCTGGCGCTCGTTGAGCTCGAGCGCCTCGAAGAACTCGAGCGACTCGCGGCAGCTCATGCAGCACACGTCGTAAATCGACTTGTCCCCCACCGTGACGGCGAGCATCTCGGGGCGCAGGCGCGCGCCGTGGCACGCGCGGCACGGCTCCTCGCGGATGTAGCGCTCCAGGCGCGCCTTGGTGTTCTCGTTCGTCGTCTCGATATAGCGTTCGTACAGGATGTTGCGCACGCCGGAATACTTCGTGAACCAGTGCGTGTCGCGCCCGTCCTGCGTATGGTAGTCGACGCGCATCTTCTTGTCGCCCAAGCCGTCAAGGAAGATCTTCTTCACGCGGGTGGGGAGGTCCTTCCACGGTGTGGCTGGGTCGACTTTCAGGTGCTTGGCGAGCGCACGGAAGATCTGCGGGTAGTAGTTCGACTTGCCGAAAAAGCTGCCGAACACGCCCTCGTCGATGGAGAGGTTCGGGTCCTCGATGAGCGCCTCGGCATCCACGACCTTCTTGAAGCCCAGGCCGTCGCACTCGGGGCAGGCGCCGTAGGGCGCGTTGAACGAGAAGTCGCGCGGCTGCAGGTCATCGATGGAGTGGCCATGTTCCGGGCACGCAAGCGCAAGCGAATACGTGAGCACGTCGCCCGGCATGCCCTCCGGGGCGTCGCGGTCGGGCAGCAGATAGACCGCGACGCGACCGTGCGCGAGCTTGGTCGCCTGCTCGACGGCCTCGGCGATGCGCCCCACGCTCCCCTCACGGATCACGATGCGGTCCACCACGACCTCGATGGTGTGGCGGAACTTCTTATCGAGCTCGATGGAGTCGTCGAGACTGCGGACCTCGCCGTCGACGCGCACGCGCGAGAAGCCCTCGCGGCGCAGGTCGTCAAGCAGCTTGGCGAACTCACCCTTGCGGTCCGTGACGACCGGGGCCAACACGAGGGCGCGCCGGCCCTGGCCTGCCTCGAGGATCTTGTCGGCCACCTGGTCGGTCGTCTGACGCTCGATCACGCGGCCGCACTCGGGGCAGTGCGGCGTGCCGATGCGCGCGAACAGCAGGCGCAGGTAGTCGTAGATCTCGGTGACCGTGCCCACCGTGGAGCGCGGGTTTTTGCTCGTGGTCTTCTGGTCGATGGACACCGCCGGCGACAGGCCGTCGATGGAATCGAGGTCGGGCTTGTCCATCTGACCCAGGAACTGCCGGGCGTAGCTGGAGAGGCTCTCCACGTAGCGGCGCTGGCCCTCGGCGTAGATTGTGTCGAAGGCGAGGCTCGACTTGCCCGAGCCGGACAGGCCCGTGATGACGACGAGCTCGTCACGCGGAATCTCGACGTCGATGTCGCGCAGGTTATGCTCGCGCGCGCCGCGGATAACGATGGAAGAATCGGACATGGAAACCCTTTCGGACAGCCATGGATCATGCGAGGTTCCAGTCTAGCGCGAATCTTCCCGGACATGTGTTCGTATGCGCAGCCGACACGGGATGCGCAAACCTTGTTCGATACGCCCGCCACAATCTCAGCGACGACATTCCTCTGCCTTACATATGTGTGGCGATTCGCCGATATCCAAGCGAACGCGGTTTGACGCCCGACCGTTACCGTGGGATTCTTATCATATTTGTAAGCTCACGGTAAAGCATGCGCCCCGCGCATAGTAAAGAATCGAACGAGATGATCGAACACACCCCCCAGACATATGCCGTATTCCCCTTTGTGGCAGCGCTTGTCCTCGCGGCGCTCGCGGCTGCCGCCGTCATACGCTCGCGCATCACCGACCGGCCGCTCTCGCCCATCGAAACCCTGCGCGTATTGCCCATCGCGATTCTGTTGCTGCTGGTAGGCGTTCTGTGCGCCCTGGGCATGTGCACCATAGGCGGCTGCTGGGACATGGTCCGTTATGCGCTGCTGCTCGAGGTCCTGGGCGCTGCGTCGATTGCCTACATGTATTGGTCGCGGCGCGCCGAGGACACGGGCCGCACCGTGCGTCCCCTCCATATCGTGCGCGACATCGGCGCCCTTGCGGTCGCCGCTGCGGCTTCGGTGTGGTCACTCGAACGCGCGTGGAACCAGAACATGGTGGACGTCTCGATCTATGCGACCGCCATCTCGTTCGCACTCGTGTTCTTCGTCATGCTCGCGCTCTACTTCATCGGTCAGCGCCGCTTTGCACTGCCCATCGTTGTCGTCGTCGCGTGCACGGGCATGGGCCTGGCCCAGCACTTCGTGCTCGCCTTCAAAAACGCCGCCATCCTGCCCAGCGACGTGCTTGCCATCGGCACCGCCGCAGCGGTGAGCGGCGGCTACACCTACGAGATCTCGCTCGACATCGTCGAGGCGCTCGGTGCCGCAGGCGTGGCGTTCTTCGCGCTTTCGCTCATCCACCCCATCAAAACGAACGGTCGCCGCGAGCTCGCCATCCATACGGCAGCGAACCTCTGCGCGGGCGCGCTGATTTTCGTGCTCATATCGAACGTCTTCTCCTCGGTCAAGGTCGAACAGCTCCTCGGCTTCACCTATGACCACTGGATGCCTATCAACAGCTATCGCACCTATGGCTTCATCCCCGGGTTCATCGCCGTCACGCAGGACCTGCCCATCCCCGAGCCTGAGAACTACACCGACGAGAGCGCCGAGCAGGCGCAGGCCGAGCTTGTCGCAAGCTATGACGCAAGCACGGGGTCCTCACCCGACCGCGTCGCAGCCGAGCAGCAGTTCGAGCAGGTGAAACCGGCCATCATCGCCGTCATGAACGAGAGCTTCTCAGACCTATCGCTCTACGAGGGCCTCAAGGCAGCAGGCTACAACGGACCGCAGTTCTACAACTCGCTCACCGACACCCTGGAGCGCGGCACACTGGTGTCCTCGGTGTACGGCGGAGGCACCGCGAACACGGAGTTCGAGTTCCTCACCGGCAACTCCATCTCGTTCGTGGGCTATGGCAAGACGCCCTACCAGCTCTACGACCTGTCCTCGGTCGACAGCCTTCCCAAGCAGCTGGCGGAGCTCGGATACACTTCCTATGCCATCCACCCGCAGCTTGCCGCCAACTGGAACCGCTCGACCGTGTACCGCCAAATGGGCTTCGAGGAATTCTTCGCAGGCGAGGAATTCGAGGACAGCGAGACCTACCACTCCGGCGCAAGCGATCGCAGCACATACGACAAGATCCTCGAGCTGCTGCGCGAAAACGATGAGCCTCAGTTCATCTTCGATGTCACGATCCAGAACCACGGCGGATACGACCCCACCAACATGCCCGCGGAGGACATCGTGCACTACTCCCCCGCCGGCGTGACCGACCAGGCGACGCTCGACCAGCTCGCGGTGTACCTTGGCTGCATCGAGGCGTCCGATCGCGACCTGAACTACTTCATCGACCAGCTGCGCCAGCTCGACCGTCCCGTTATCCTGCTGTTCTTCGGTGACCACCAGCCGGGCATCACCGCACAGATCAACGACGCGCTGTACCCCAACGAGGACCCTACCGCGCACAACTGGCGCATCTACGAGACGAACTACTTCATCTGGGCAAACTACGACGTGGCCGGAAACACGCAGACGAACGCCGTCTCCGAGCTGGGGGCCAACGCACTCGCGGCACAGCTGCTCAACCTGGCGGGCGCGCCGCTCACGGACTATCAGAAGGCAACGCTGGCAAGCCGCACCGGCATCGTCTCGATGAGCGGTGTCGGATACCGCGGCGTCGATGGGCAGGTTTACGCACTGGAAAGCGACAGCCCCTATCGCACACTCGAAGACGACCTTCAGGCCATCCAGTACCTGAACTTCGCGCGCAAGATCAACTAGTCCCATCCCATGGAGAGACGTCCTCGAGGCCGGGCGGAAGGATACGACCTGCTGGCTCGCATCCTTCCGCCCGGCCTCGATGTATAAAATCGGCTCTTTTGCGCTCAAAACTGTATGGCCTTTGCGACAGGCGCCGCATTGCCCGCCTACCCGTAACCAATTTCTTGAGTTTTGGCTATTACTATCAGCTCAGTATCATATTCTGGCACCCGTTTGATACATTTTCCATGAGCAAAAGGCCTATTCGAAACGATTCTCTATACATCGCAATCGGGCGCTTCGACCGCGCATGCGTATGCACGTGACCAAAACTCAAGAATTTGTCTATCGGCCCTCCCGACAAGCCGCATTGGCCTCCGCCCGCGCTAGCGCAACGCGCATATCCGCAGCCGCCCGGGCAACAAGTGCATGGTCGGAGTGGTCGGCCGACCGGGAAACGACGCCTGCAACGAGATTGTCGCCTTCGCAAAGCGCCGGGAAAAAGAACGTGCACTCATCAGGCGCATCTGCGACCGAGACGGGTATGCCAAGCCGGCGGCAGCGCTCGCCGATCATATGGTTCACCGCACGGTCGTCAGTCGCCGCTATCACCAGGCCAAACCCTTGCTCGTCTCCCGGCGCGTATGGACGGTGCCGCACCTCATCGGCATCCGCGGACATCGACATGGCAGCATTCGGATCGACAACCACGACCGTCGCTCCAAATCGCCGCAGGGTGCGCACACGGCGCATGCCCACCGTTCCCGCTCCAACGACCAAACACCGCCTGCCTTGCAAATCGATGAACAGCGGGAACCGCGATGGCACCGCGGCGCTATCGCCCGGAGACGAAAGGCGCTGCGCGCCCACCTCCACTTCAGGCGCGCGGCGCATATGGTCCACCGCCAGTCGGCGAATCTCCGCCAGCTCGCCCAACCCTCGGTCAAGCACCTCGACGGCATAGCCTGCCCGCTCCAAGATGCCCCGCCATCCGGATGTCGAAAAGATGTCGCGCTGGGCATGGGCGGAACTCGAAATCAACAAGGGTGCAAGAAGCACGCGACGCTCCCGGCTTCCCGCGCACTCGATGGCGCGCGCCACCGCGTCACAGGAACCTTTATCGTCCAACATGCCCACATACATGTCGCTGCGCCCGCGTTCGCGCAGCGCATAGCCCAATGCAAGATATGCAAGCTGAGCGGCATGCGGCCCGCCATGCCCCACCAGAACGATCGCGCCATCTGCATGTCGCGGCACCTCTCCATCGAGAATCTCTGCGACACGCTTACAGTCCTCTGCCGAAGAAAGCAACGGGCGGGCAAGCCGAGTCGCATCGAACAGGGACGCGTGCGTCTCGACCGCCTGGCGCAGCGCGCCGTAGGCAGCTCCGTCCACAAGATGCGACACTGCCACGCACACGTCGCGAACGCCCGCAGACCACAGCTCTTCGAGCGCCTCGTCGATGGCAAGGATGCGCTCCCCGCAGCCGGCGAGCTTCGCACGGACCTTGGCGCTCGTATATGCCTCGCGAACGACAGGTTCGTCTTCCGTGCAATCTGAACAAAATGCCTGCTCAAGCTCCTCTGCGAGAGGTTTGACGCAGCGCGTGCGCGCCTCGGGACGCGACGCCCCGTAGCTCGCGACCAGAAGACCTCGTTTGGCATGTCGCACGGACTTCGCCCCCTATCCAATCCGTATCTACTGTCGCAACCATTGTGGCACGAAGACCCCTTCGAGAATCTGCATATTCTCGAAGGGCGATAAACGGTTTATCAGGCTAAACGCGTGCTAGCCCTTCCAGAATATAGATTCTGGAAGCGAAAAGGGTAAGATGTGACCAATGCCGACACATCGATGAAAAGAGCCATCATGAGCCTCGAGAACACGCCCCGTTTTGGAAACGCCGTCTTCGAGCCGGTCGTCACCCCGCAGCAGACCGAAGAGCTCGCGCGCCTAGCGGGCACCATCTGGCGCGAATACTGGCCCGCCACGATCGGTGCCGCGCAAACCGAGTACATGATCGAGCATTTCCAAAGCCTAGCCGCTATCGAGCGCGACATAGCGGAACACGCCTACGAGTACTGGTTCGTACGCGCCGCGGATGACGAGCGCATCGTGGGCTATACGGGCGGCCACGTGGAACCCGAAACGAACCGCTTCTTCGTGAGCAAAATCTACCTGTTGGCATCCGAGCGCGGTAAGCATTTCGCCAGCGCCGTGATTGCGTTTTACGAGAACCTCTGCCGCACACGCGGGCTACGCGCCCTGTACCTCACCGTCAACAAGCACAACGAGCTCGGCATACGGACGTACACGGCAAAGGGATTTGAGACCATCGACGCCGTCGAGACCGATATCGGCAGCGGCTTCATCATGGACGATTACATCATGGAAAAGGTGGTATAACCCGCCCGCGAGCCCTGACGGCGCGCTCCCCATCCCGTGGCAGGGGCACACACTCCAAAAGGCCTATCATGAATGCATACGCCCGCAGGGACGCACGCGCGTCCCATGCAAGAGAGGGGATATGCGCATGAAGTACCTTATCGTCGGAGGCGTCGCCGCCGGCACGAAGACGGCAGCGAAAATCAAGCGCTGCGATCGCTCAGCCGACGTGCTGGTGATCACGAAAGACCGCGATATCTCATATGCCGGCTGCGGACTGCCCTACTACGTGGGAGGCAGCATCCAGACCCGTGAGGCGCTCATCGTCAACACGCCGGAATCCTATGCCGGGCTCACCGGCGTCACGGTCCGCACCGGCCAAGAGGCGACCGCACTCGACGCCACCGCCAAAACGGTGACCGTGCGTGCCGAAGATGGCAGCGCATACGCGGAGCCCTACGACAAGCTCGTCATCGCAACAGGCGCCGCACCGTTCGTTCCACCGATCGCAGGTGTCGACCTTCCCGGCGTGTTCTGCCTGCGCACACCCGATGACGCAACGGGCACCCGCTCGTACATCGAACAGAACGGCTGCCGTCGCGCCGTGGTCTGCGGCGCCGGCTTCATCGGCCTCGAGGTGGCCGAGAACCTGCTCGCCCAAGGCCTGTCCGTCACCGTCATCGACGCCATGCCCCAGATTTTGCCGGGCGTCTTCGACCCCGAGATGGCCGACTTCGCCCGCCGTCAGCTCAAGGCCGCCGGCGTTCGCGTGCTCACCGGCACAGCGCTCACCGGTATCTCGGGCACCGAGCGCGCCGAGGGCGTGCAGACGGCAACCGGCACCATCCCCGCCGATATCGTCGTGGTCGCCATCGGCATCCGCCCCAACACCGCATGGCTCGAGGGATCGGGCATCGCGCTCACCAAGGGGACGATTGAAACCGACGAGTTCTGTGCTACGAATCTAGCGGATATCTATGCTGTCGGCGACTGCGCCCTGGTCCGAAACGCCATCACCGGCAAGCCCGCTTGGAGCCCCATGGGCTCCACTGCCAACATCGCCGGCCGTGCGCTCGCCCGCACCCTCACCGGTACGCCCACCGCGTATCCGGGCGTGCTCGGCACCGGCGTGGTCAAACTGCTGCCCGCGCTCAATGCCGGCCGCACCGGCCTCACCGAAGCCGCCGCGCGCGAGGCGGGCTTCGATCCCGAATCGATCGTCGCCGTGCTCGACGACAAGGCGCACTACTACCCCGGCTCCTCGAGCTTCTTCATCAAGCTCATCGCCAATCGCACCGACCATCGTCTGCTGGGTGTCCAGGTCCTCGGCGCGGGAGCCGTCGACAAGGTCGTCGACATCGTGGTCGAGGCGCTCTACCAAAAGCTCGCCGTCGAAGACCTCGACCTCATGGACTTCGCCTACGCGCCCCCGTTCTCCACTGCCATCCATCCGCTCGTGACGGCGGGATACATCCTCGAAAACAAGCTCACGGGCGCCTTCGAGACGTTCAGCCCTGCCCAGTACGCCGCAGGCGAAGCGAAGGACTATGCCGTCATCGACGTGCTCCCCGCCCCCACCATCCCGGGCGCCGAATGGGTCGACCTCGCGAAGGTCGTAGACGGCATCGAAGGGCACACCAAGGACGAGAAGCTCCTGCTCGTGTGCGCCAAGGGCAAGCGCGGCTACTTCCTGCAGAACCGCCTGAAGGCTGCCGGCTACACCAACACGCGCGTGCTCGAAGGCGGCATGACCTTCAACGAGGTCAAGGTGCCGCGCCCGGCCGGCAAGAAGCTCCCCGCGGCAGAGATCAAGCGCCTCAAGGGCCTGGGGTGCCTGCAGGACAAGCGCTACGACGACGTGTTCAACATCCGCGTGATTACCCGCAACGGCAAGCTGACGAGCGCCGAGCAGAAAACCGTGGCCGACGCCGCCGAGAAGTTCGGCTCCGGCGAGGTCACCATGACCACGCGCCTCACGCTCGAGATCCAGGGCGTGAACTACGACAACATCGACGCCTGCATCGCTTTCCTGCAGGATGCGGGCCTGGACGCCGGCGGCACCGGCTCCAAGGTGCGCCCCGTGGTGAGCTGCAAGGGCACCACGTGCCAGTATGGCCTCATCGACACGTTCGACCTTTCCGAGAAGCTGCACCGGCGCTTCTATGTGGGCTACCATGGCGTCGAGCTGCCGCACAAGTTCAAAATCGCCGTCGGCGGCTGCCCCAACATGTGCGTGAAACCCGACCTCAACGACCTGGGCATCGTGGGCCAGCGCGTGCCGCAGATCGACCTCGACAAGTGCCGCGCCTGCAAGGTGTGCCAGGTAGTGAAGGCCTGCCCCATGTGCGATGCGCAGGTGGGTCCGGACGGCAAGATCACCATCGACGAGAGCCTGTGCAACCACTGCGGCCGCTGCATCGGCACCTGCCCGTTCGACGCGGTGAGCGAAAGCCTCGTGGGCTACAAGGTCTACATCGGCGGGCGCTGGGGCAAAAAGACCGCCCACGGCCAGGCGCTGGACAAGATCTTCACCACTGAAGACGAAGTCATGGATGTCGTGGAGCGCGCCATCCTGTTCTTCCGCGACGAGGGCATCTCGGGCGAGCGCTTCGCCGACACCGTGGCGCGCTTGGGCTTCGACTACGTACAGGAGAAGCTGCTCTCCGCCCCCGTCGATAAGGAGGCTATCCTCAACAAGAACGTTGTCGGCGGCGCCACCTGCTAGGTACCATCGAGCTCTACGCAACAAGAGGCCGAGCCGCAGAACGTGGCTCGGCCTCTCTGCATAACATAACGCCCCTGCATATGAACCTTATCCGCCACAGATATCCAGGTATTCCGCACAGGACACGGCACGGACCGTGGAGGCGCGAAATGCGGCGGCATCGCGCGTAAGAATGAAATCGACATCGTTCAGCTCGGCACACGCGCGAATGAGCCCATCTTCGAAATCCGGTTCGTTCGAATGGATCGACAGCTCGCATTCCTCCGCCCCCATCGGCGCGATAACAAGCAAGCCCATAAGCCATTCAAGCGCTTTACGAGCATTCCGCTCGCCATACTGTCGGCCAAGAACGTAATACGCGTCTTTGAGCGAAGAGGCAGCGGTCATGCCCAAGTCTCCCTCACCGTTGCACCTCCGCAGCACGCGACAGGCCTCTTCCGATTCCGGGCGCTCGCGGCATACGGCGTCCAGCAAGATATTCGTGTCGAACAAAACCCGATGCGCGCTGCGCCTATACATAACGGCTCGCAATCATGTCCCGCATCTGCTCCTCCGACAGCGTCGAGAGCCATGTTGCCGCAGGTAGCTCCGAACGAAAACGCATGAAGCCCTCGAACGCGTCATCATCTGTGACCTCAGAGGTCCACTCTTCGGGAATCTCACCTGTGCGCGCGATGCGCTCCCACACCGCACGGATCACATCGCCTGCTGTCACTCCCGCTGCACGAAGATAGGCGTCGGCGCGCTCTTTCAGTCGCGCATCGACCCTGCCAGAGATAACTGCGGTAGCCATGGTTCCCTCCTTATCGTATACATGTATACACCATAAGGCAGAGGCTTTCTTTCTGCAAGATGCGACAAGCGTATCGCTCGGGACGGGTACAATGGAGCCATGTCAACCATCGACGCCCGGTGCCGCACACTTCGCGCAGCGGGCTCAACGTGAAAGGACTTCCCATGGCCTCTTGTGAACACGCACAGGCCGCCGGCGGCCAGACCGCCCCGATGCAGTTTGAAGAGAACAAACTTTCCGAGGTCAAGCGCGTCATTGCCGTGCTTTCCGGCAAGGGGGGCGTCGGCAAGTCGCTCGTCACCGGCTCCCTCGCCGTCGAGCTCGCCCGCGGCGGTGCTAAGGTCGGCATCCTGGACGCCGATATCACCGGCCCCTCCATCCCCCGCATGTTCGGCATGGGCGATCGACGCGCCCACGGTCTGGGCAAGCTGCTGCTCCCCGAGATCTCCGCGACCGGCATCAAGGTGATGTCGTCCAATCTGCTGCTGCAAAACGAAACCGATCCCGTACTGTGGCGCGGTCCGGTCATCGCTGGCGCCATCAAGCAGTTCTGGAGCGACACCTCATGGGGCCCGCTCGACTACCTGCTGGTCGATATGCCTCCGGGAACCGGTGACGTCGCGCTCACCGTCTTCCAGTCGCTGCCGGTCGACGGCATCGTCGTCGTCACGAGCCCGCAGGACCTGGTTTCCATGATCGTCGCCAAGGCCGTCAACATGGCCGATAAGATGCACGTCCCGGTGCTCGGCATCGTGGAAAACATGAGCTACGTGCAATGCCCCGATTGCGGCCGCGCCATCGAGATCTTCGGTGCGAGCAAGCTCGACCAGGTCGCCGAAACCTACAACCTGCCGGTGCTCGATCGCCTGCCCATCGATCCCGCCCTCGCCGCCGCCTGTGACGCGGGTACCATCGAAACCGAGCTCCAGGCGGGCACCCTGCCCTTGGCGCTCGCCGCGTGCCGTGCCGTCGAGCCTCATGAGGGCGAAGCTTCCGCAGAGGACCAGGCCTAGGTGCCCGGACAGTCCACATACGACGTGGCAATCATCGGCGGCGGTGCCTCAGGCCTCGCCGCCGCTGTTTCTGCTGCGCGAGCGGGGCAGCGCGTTGCCATCGTCGAGCGCGATGTCGAGATGGGTCTCCCCATCCTGGCAACCGGCAACGGGCGCTGCAACCTGTCCAACATAGATCTCGATCCCGTGCGCTATCGGCACCCCGACATCGCCCGCACGGTCATGGGTGAGCAGCCAGAAGCCGAGCTCGCGGCGTTTTTCGACTCGCTTGGCCTTATGACCTGCGAGGTTGACGGCCGTCTGTACCCCTACAGCAAGCGCGCCGACTCCGTGCGCGAGGCACTGCTCATGGCAGCGCTCCGCCCTGGTACCAAGGCACTTACCTGCACCGAAGTCGAACGCGCCGCTTACGATGAAAGCAAGGGTATATGGAATCTCGAGGTCTCGAGACCCGCCAAGCCCCTGCCCCTGCCGAAAAAGCCCCTTGAATTCAAAGCGCTCATCCGCGCGCAGCGCAAAGAGCTTCGCCGCGCTGAACGCGCGCGCGAGACGCTTTTCGCTCGGCGCGTCATCATCGCCTGCGGAGGATCATCGGAACACCTGGCTGAGCTGTTCGGTCTTCCCCACATTCCCGAGGAGCCCGTGCTGTGCCCGGTCGCATGCCTCCCCGCACAAGGCGGCTGCCCTGAAGGCCTGCGCGACTCCGTTCTTCGGTGGCTCGACGGTCTGCGCGTCGACTGCCGTCTCTCGCTCGTGCGCAACGGAGCGAGCACCTGGACGGAAGACGGCGAGGTCCTCTTCAGGGCATATGGACTCTCGGGCATCGTCGCCTTCGACCTCTCCCGTCGCTGCATACCCGGTGACACCGTCGAAATCGATCTGTTCCCCAACTATAGCGAGCACGAGCTCGCCGCCCTGTTCGCACGCCGCGCCGAATCCTTCGGCGACCCCGAAAACATGGCTGCAGCCTGGTTCACCGGCCTGTTTGACGGCGACCTCAGCGCCCACATCGCTAACATCGCCGAACGCACGGGCGGCCACACGTGCGCATCGTACGCCCGCGCCTGCAAGCATCTCCCCTTCGAGGTCCTTGGAACGACCGAGCACGCGAGCGCCCAGGTGCGCCGCGGCGGCATCCCCTTCGACGCCATCGATATACCCAGCATGAGCGTCGAGCCCGATATCGCGCCCGCGCTTTCCGCGTGCGGAGAGGCGCTCGACATGGACGCCGATTGCGGCGGATACAACCTTGCCTGGGCATGGATCTCGGGCATTCGCGCGGCGAGCGCATCGCCCGCTCGCTAGCCACGCCCCAACACCATACGGAAAGGCCCGCTATGCTCGAGATTTCCCAAATTCCCATCGCCCTGGACGACGCGATAACCGAGCAATCGCTTCTGGATGCGTGCCGCGAAGCGGCACAGAGGACCTTGCGGTGCAAGGCGAGCGATATCACGAGCGTCCAACTCCACAAAACGTCGGTGGATGCACGCAAGAAGCGCAATGTGCACGTCGTCGCCAGCGCGCGCATAGCGCTGCGCACGCCCGGCCTCGAACGCAGCGTTCTCACCCGCCTGTCCAAGCGAGACACCGCGCGCGTCCAGTTGGTAGAAGAAGAGCCCGTCTGCTTCCCGAGCCCCCTTCCTGCAGCCTGTCTGCCCAAGCGGCGCCCGGTCGTTGTGGGCGCGGGATGCGCCGGCCTGTTCGCTGCGCTCACGCTCGCCGAGGCGGGACTTGCTCCTCTGCTCATCGAGCGCGGAGACGACGCCGCACGCCGCAAGCACGCCATCGATCGCTTCCACCGCACGCGGCAGCTCGACACGCAGAGCAACATACAGTTCGGTCTGGGCGGTGCCGGAACGTACTCGGACGGCAAGCTCAACACGGGCACGAAGAGCCTCTCGCATCGTCTGATTCTGCAGACGCTTGTCGACGCGGGCGCCCCGCGCGAGATCCTGTGGGACGCCAAGCCCCACATCGGGTCCGATATCCTGCCGGACGTGGTGACCCACATCGTGGAGCGCATCGTCGAACTCGGCGGCGAGGTGCGCTTCCGCTGCCGGCTCACCGATATCGAGCGCGATACGACGGGCGCCGTGAGCGCCGTGACGCTAGCGCGCGAAGGCGCGAACGCCGTCGAAGAAGAGCGGCTTCCCGTCACTCACCTTGTCCTTGCCTGCGGCCACTCCGCGCGCGACGTCTTTGCGCTGTTGCAGCGCCGAAACTTCGCCCTTGAACGCAAGACGTTTGCGATGGGCGTGCGCATCGAGCACCTTCAGCGCGATATCGACCGCGCCCAATACGGTGAGGCGGCAGGCCATCCCGCATTGGGCGCTGCGCCTTACAAGCTGGTTGCCCACCTTCCCAACGGACGCAACCTCTTCACCTTCTGCATGTGCCCAGGCGGAGAGGTGGTTGCCGCCGCCTCCGAAGAGGGCGGGGTCGTCGTCAACGGCGCGAGCCTGCACGCGCGCGCCGGACGCAACGCCAACGCGGCGCTGCTCGTCAACATCACCCCCGCCGATCTTCCTGGCAACGACCCGCTCACTGGCGTTGAGCTGCAGCGAAGCTGCGAGAAAGCGGCTTTCGAGCTCGCAGGCGGTGATTACCGCGCACCGGCGCAACTCGTCGGCGACTTCCTGGACAACCGCCCCAGCACGGGATCCGGGCGCATCGAACCTACCTATCCGCTCGGCGTTGCCTGGACGAAGCTCGATTCCGTGCTTCCCCCGCACGTTATCGAGACGCTCCGTGCGGGCATTCCCGCACTCGGAAAGAAGCTCCGCGGCTACGATGACCCGGAAGCTGTGTTAACGGGTGTAGAATCGCGCTCCAGCTCCCCTGTGACCGTCGTGCGCGACCGCACCTGCCATGCCCTGGGGGCACAGGGCCTCTACCCCTGTGGCGAGGGCGCCGGCTATGCGGGCGGCATCATGAGCGCCGCCGCAGACGGTATCCGCTGCGCCCAATCCCTCATCGATGACCTCAGGTAAAAGCACCCCGGAAGCTTTCAACATCCAAAACAAAACGAAGGCGGGACATGCATCCCGCCTTCGCCTCATTTCATATGTCAAATCCCAGAGTTTACTTACGCGATGCCAACACGCACATTCTGCAGCGCCACCGCACCATACACAAAACCCCAGCCGGCGATGAAGAGCATGAGCGACACGACGCCCTGTGCCCCAGCCGCACCGGCGAAGTTCATGATGAGGGCGAACGCCAAGATGCCCACCACGGCAGCCACAACCAGGCACACGGGCCACAGGCCAGCGCCCGTGCGGTCCTGCTCCATGGAGACACACACCAGATAGAACGCAATGAACAAGCCCACGCACGTCAGGACGGTCGCATAGTCGCCCAAAGCGCTCGGGAAGAACAGGTACCAAAAGCCGAGTACGAACATGATGAGATCGAGCACAACCTCGGTCCACGACAGCACCCAAACGCTGCGTGAGACGAACGAGCCCACGATCGCCAACGCACCGCCGAAGATACCGAACCACGGCAGCGCGGCGACAACACCCGCAAGGCCGCTGGTCGCGATACCCAGCACGCCCGTGGCAGGCACGACGAAGTTATAGACGGCAAGCGCGAAGCAGCACGCGGCCATCACGATCAGATTCCACTTTGCGCCCAGCAGATGCTGCTTGGTGCGCTCAAGCAAGGCGACAGTCTGGTGTCTCATAGGCTCCCCTCCAATAATACCTGTTGAGAGTATAGCGCACCCATGCCGCCTTTGCTTGCAGCAGCCCAACAGCCTCGAGCAGGCAGCCGCCTAATGCTTGAACCGCGTCCCTTGACGCTTGCGTCCGCCGCCGAACGCACTGCCCTTACGCGCGTTTTTCCGCAGGCGCTCGATGACCTCCTCCTCGCTGCCGCCCTCGACGACAGCCTTCAGGTGCACGAGCGCATCGCGCAGGCGCGCGGCCTCCTCGAAGTCCATCGCCTCCGAAGCGCTGCGCATATCCTCCTCCATGGTCGCAATGATGCGCGCGAGCTCGTCGGCCGGCAGGTTTGCGAGCTCGTCGGCAAGCCGGACACCCGTCGTCTCGTCCATATCGGAAACGTCTGCAGACTCGCTGCCCGCGGGCGTGAAGAAGGCGCCGTGTCCCAGGGAATCACCGCGGTTGCGATCTTTTTTACCCACAGTCTCCGTCGCTTCGGCAATGAAGCTCGAGATGTCATTGATGGCCTTGCGCACCGTCTTGGGCTCGATCCCATGCTCCTCGTTGAACGCCATCTGGATGCCGCGACGGCGATTCGTCTCGTCAATCGCCTCGCGCATGGAATCGGTGATCGTGTCCGCGTACATGATGACCTCGCCATCGGCGTTACGCGCCGCACGGCCAATGGTCTGGATGAGTGAGCGCCGGTTGCGCAGGAAACCCTCCTTGTCAGCATCCAGGATGGCGACAAGCGAGACCTCGGGCAGGTCCAGGCCCTCACGCAGCAGGTTGATGCCCACGAGCACGTCGATCTTTCCCTGACGAAGATCGCGCAGAATCTCGACACGATCGAGCGTCGCGGTATCCGAGTGCATATAGTTGACCTTGATGCCTGCATCCAGCAGGTGATCGGTCAGATCCTCTGCCATGCGCTTGGTGAGCGTCGTCACGAGGACGCGCTCTTTCCGTGCCGTGCGCATGCGAATCTCATCGAGCAAGTCATCGATCTGGCCGCGCACGGGGCGAACATCGATCTTGGGATCGAGCAGGCCGGTGGGACGAATGATCTGCTCCACATTGTTCTGGCTCACGCGCAGCTCGTAGTCGCCCGGCGTGGCGCTCACGTAGATGAACTGCGGAATGCGCGCCTCGAACTCATCGAAACGCAAGGGGCGGTTGTCGAGCGCCGAGGGCAAGCGAAAGCCGTGCTCCACGAGCGTCACCTTGCGCGAGCGATCGCCTTCATGCATGCCGCGAATCTGCGGCACCGTCACATGGCTCTCGTCGATGATGCAGAGCATGTCCTTGGGGAAGTAGTCGATGAGGGTGAACGGCGGCTCGCCCGGCTTGCGGCCGTCCAGATGACGCGAATAGTTCTCGATGCCCGTACAGAAACCCATGGTCTCGAGCATCTCAAGATCGTAGTCGGTGCGTTGCTGCAAGCGCTGCGCCTCCAGCAGTTTATCCTGCGCCTTGAGCTCGGCCACACGCTGCTCGCACTCCTCCTCGATGGTCTTGAGAGCGTGCGTCACCTTAGGCTTCTCGGTCACGTAGTGCGAGGCGGGCCATACGGGAATGGCGTCATACTCGCGCAGCAGCTCTCCGGTGACCTCGTCGATCTCGGCGATGAGTTCGACCTCATCACCAAAGAACTCGAAGCGCAGCGGGTGCTCGGCATAGGGCGGGAACACATCGACCACGTCGCCGCGCACGCGAAACGTCCCGCGCGCCAGGTCATAATCGTTGCGGTCGTACTGGATGTCGATGAGCGCATGAATGAAGTCGTCACGCTCAAGCGGGACCTTCTTGTCCACGTTCGGTGCCAACCCCGCATAGTCCTCGGGGCTGCCGATGCCGTAGATGCACGAGACGGACGCGACCACGATGACGTCGCGGCGGGACAGCAGCGATGCCGTCGCCTGATGGCGCAGCATCTCCACCTCTTCGTTGATGGAAGAATCCTTCTCGATATAGGTATCGCTGGCAGGAACGTATGCCTCGGGCTGATAGTAGTCGTAATACGAAACGAAATAAACGACGGCGTTATGGGGGAAGAACTCCTTGAGCTCGCTTGCCAGCTGTGCGGCAAGGGTCTTGTTCGGCGCCATGACGAGCGTGGGCTTGCCCAGCGCCTCAATGGTTTTCGCCATGGTAAAGGTTTTGCCAGAACCGGTCACGCCCAGTAGCACCTGATAGCGGTCGCCCTCCTGTACACCTTTGACCAACGAAGCGATTGCCTGAGGTTGATCGCCCGAGGGTTCATAGGGTGAAACAACCGAAAACGAGGCGTCCTCCCCCGCCCGACCGAATCGCTTAAGCTCGCCGCCAACACGTTCGACTTCGAATTCGGCCATGGACGTCCTCCTAAGTGCTAAGCGAATGCGTCAGGATACAACTCCCGATATCGGGCGAGTGCCGTCGTGACGCGCGAAAGATAAGCCTGCGTCTCGGGAAACGCAATGGAATCCTCAAGCTCTTCGCCGGTCTCGGACCAATCATTCACGTTGCCCATACCAGCATTGTACGCGGCAATCGCATGATCCGTGGAGCCGTTGAAGTAGGAAATAAGATACGACAGGTACGAACAGCCAAGCTCGATATTTGTCGCCGGATCGGTGAGGTTCGAAGAATCCACAACCGCACCGTCGACGATACCCTTATGAACCATGTCGTCCGCCGTATCGGGGAGAAGCTGCATGAGGCCCACGGCACCTCGTTGGGAGCGTGCAGAAGGGTCCCAACCGGATTCCGTCTCGATAACCGCAGCGACCAGATAGGGATCGACACCATGATTCGTTGCCGAAGAAAGAATGTACTCCTCGTACCGAAGCGGATACACAAGCCTCACCAGCGGGGCGGGAGCAAACGCATAGCCCCAGGAAATCACACCGAACAGGGCAACGATGATCATTGGAATGACACGGAACCATGTTAAAAAGCGAACGCGCCTACCCATGGGAGACATCACCGCCCTGCGAAAAACCGTGACGTGAGAGCCAGGCGTCCAAGGCGGCAAACAACGCATCGCTACCATCAGAGTTGTCTATGACGGTGGTCGCAAGGGCGCAGAGCTCTTCCTCAGAAGGCTGACACGCCGAGCGAGCATCGAAATCGTCACCCGTCATGCCGCGCTCGATGGCACGTAGGCGCCGAATCTCCAACGGAGCCGTGATCGCAATGACCTCATCGGCAAGATCAAAGGCCTCCTGGAAGGATTGAGCAACAGAGATCTCGACGACCGCAAACGGATGCTTAGGGACCATGACCGAGCAACATTCCGATGGAATGAGCCGATAGGAAAGCTGCTGAAGGAGCGCCGGGTAAACGATACGATTGAGCCGCTCGGAAGAATCAGGCGTATCGAAGGCGCGCTGAGCCAGCACATCACGGCGAATGCCGCCCTGAGCATCGAGGACATCCCATCCGAACGTGGCGGCAATGTCATGTACCACATCTGAGCCAGGAACGTAGAGAGACTTGGCAAGCTCATCGAGGTCGATGCGCAGGCCGCCCGCAGATTCAAGATATCGAGACGCAGCCGACTTACCGGATGCGATGTTGCCAATGATAAATACCGTAAACATAGAGAGTATTGTTACCCGACCCACTCCGACAATGAAGGCAAAAGGGCAGTCGACAGGGAAAGAACAAGAAGAGCCTCCGCGCAAGCGCATAGAGGCTCATAAACGACGAAAGCCCGAAAGGCCGTAACCTTTCGGGCTTTCGTACGAAACGCCGTCCACCGGTCAGCGGCGCCCTGCTCTCCCACGGGCTTCCCCCGCAGTACCATCGGCGCTGGCCGGCTT
>CALULJ010000014.1 GCA_944321445.1 uncultured Collinsella sp. | reverse complement strand
GCGCGCCACGATCTAGCTCATCGCCTCGCGCGACTGATCGTTGATGACCTTGGGGCCGGCGTGGTAGTCGCCGTATTCGGCGGTGTTGGAGATGGAGTAGTTCATGAAGTGGATGCCGCTCTCGTACATGAGGTCGACGATCATCTTCATCTCGTGGTAGCACTCGAAGTAAGCGAGCTCGGGCGGATAACCCGCCTCGGTCAGGGTCTCGAAGCCGGCCTTGACGAGCTCGACGAGGCCGCCGCAAAGCACGGCCTGCTCACCGAAGAGGTCCTCCTCGGTCTCCTCCTTGAAGGTGGCCTTGATGATGCCGGAGCGGGCGCCGCCAACGCCCCAGCAGTAGGCGAGGGCGATATCCCACGCGTTGCCGGTGGCATCCTGCGCCACGCAGGCCAAGTCGGGCACGCCGGAGCCCTCGGTGAACTGACGGCGCACGATGTGGCCGGGGCCCTTGGGCGCGCACATGATGACGTTCACGTCCTCGGGAGCCTTGATGTAGCCGAAGTGGATGTTGAAGCCGTGGGCGAAGGCGAGGGTGTTGCCGGGCTTGAGATGGGCGGCGATGTGCTCCTCGTAGACCTTGGGCTGGGTCTCGTCGGGGACAAGCATCATGATGATGTCGGCTTCCTCGGCGGCGGTGTCCATGTCGCACACCTTGAGGCCGGCCTCTTCAGCCTTCGCCCACGAACTGGAGCCCTCGCGCAGGCCGACGCGCACGTCGCAGCCGGAGTCGAGCAGGTTCAGCGCATGGGCGTGGCCCTGCGAGCCATAGCCAATGATGGCAATCTTCTTGTCCTGGATGACCTCAGGATTGCAATCGGATTCGTAATAGATCGTCACAGCCATTGTTGTTCTCCTTATCAGATAGTGGCTTGTGTAACCAAGGTATATGCGAAACGCCTCAGAAGCCATTTCGAACCGGAATGACACGATGTCGAAACAAAGCGAACGAGCAGCGCGGGAAGGGGATCACCCCTGCCGGTACGTGGCCGTTCGGCCTAACGTCAGCCCCGCCCAAGAATGAGGTTGGGCAAGCGTTAGCACGATATTGCCCTGCGGGACTGAGCGGTATCGTACAAGCGCAGTTCCGCATGAGCAGGAGGCGCCAGTGGCGCCTCCGTCGCGAACAGGACTGTTTGAGCATTGGACGATACCGCTCAGTCCTCGCCCGGCAACGCGCCTACCGGTCGCTCGCACCTCGTGACATCGCAATCTTGCCGGTGCGGGTGAGTTGACGGATGCCGTAGCTGCGGAAGAGGTCCTCCATCGCGTCGAGCTTGCTCGCCGTGCCCGTAGCCTCCACCGTGAGCGAGTTTTTGCCCACGTCCACGATGTTGGCGCGGAAGATGTTGGCGATCTCGATGATCTCATGGCGCTTCTCGGGCGGGGCGACGACCTTGAACAGCACGAGCTCGCGCTCGATGGCGTCGGTGTCGGTGAGGTCCGAGATCTTGTAGACGCTCACGAGTTTGTGCAGCTGCTTGGTGATCTGCTCGTAGCCTACCTCGTCGGCGTCGACGATGATGGTCATGCGGCTCATGGTGACGTCTTCGGTGGGCGCCACGGTGAGCGAGTCGATGTTGAAGCCGCGGCGCGACACAAGGCCGGTCACGCGGGACAGGACGCCGGGCTTGTTCTCAACGAGAACGGACAGGATGTGCTTCATCCTCACTCGCCTCCCTTCGAGGCGGCCTCATCGGGTACGATGTCGGCGGTCGCGCCGGCCACACGCGTGTCGGCGTCGTCGTCAGACAGCGGCAGCGGCTCGGCCACGATGCCCGCGGTTTCGCCGGCGGGGCTCATACCCTTTTCCGTTACGCGGACGCCGCCCAGCGTGACGTCGATGGCGCCGATGATGTCGTCGATTGCGGCACCCGGGGCGACCATGGGGTACACGGTCTGGTTGGTGGGGATGACCACGTCGAGCAGGTAGGGGTCAGGTGAGGCCAGCATACGGTCGAGTGCTCCGTCGATCTGGTCGGGATGGCCGATGCGCTCGGCCTTCCAGCCGTAGGCCTCGGCGAGCTTGACGAAGTCGGGGTTGGCGGTGAACTCGGTGCAGGAGTAGCGCTCGTGGTAGAACAGGCGCTGCCACTGGTGTACCATGCCCAGCGCGTTGTTGTCGATGAGCAGGACCTTCACGGCGGCGCCGTTGCCGATGGCCGTGGCCATCTCCTGGATGTTCATCTGCAGACTGCCGTCGCCGGCGATGCACACCACCTGGCAGTCGGGGCGGCCGATCTTGGCGCCGATGGCCGCGGGGAAGCCAAAGCCCATGGTGCCCAGGCCGCCGCTCGAGATGAACGTGCGCGACTCCTCGCGGTGCACGTGCTGGTGCGCCCACATCTGGTGCTGGCCGACCTCGGTGGTGACCACGCTGGCGTGCGGGTCGAGCTTGGAGGACAGCCGCTCGAGCACGACCTCGGGCGCGATGCGGTCGGGGTAGTCGGCGAAGTCGGCGGTGTAGAACGGCCAGCGCTCGCGCCACGCGAAGCAGGTCTTCACCCACTCGTCGGACACGGGCGTGGCGCCCACCTTGGCGATGCGGTCGTTGATGGCGGCCACGACCACGCGCGCATCGCCCACGATGGGCACCTGCGGGTCGCGGACCTTGCCGATCTCGGCCGGGTCGATGTCGATGTGGATGACCTTGGCGTGCGGGGCGAACTCGTTCAACTTGCCGGTCACGCGGTCAGAGAAGCGCATGCCCACGGCGATGATGAGGTTGCACTCGGTGACGGCCATGTTGGCGTACTTGGAGCCGTGCATGCCCACGGGGCCGAGGTTCAGCGGGTTGGAGCAGGGGATGGCGGCCTTGCCGATGAGCGTGGTGACCACGGGGATCTGCATGCTCTCGGCGAGCTCGACGACCTCGTCGCAGGCGTGGCTTGACACGCAGCCGCCGCCCACCATGAGCAGCGGGCGCGTGGAGGCGCGGATGAGCTCGACCGCCTGGCGTACCTGCTTGGCGTTGCCCTTGTAGGTGGGACGGTAGCTCGGGATGTCGATCTTGTCGGGGTAGTGGAAGACCATCTGCTCGCCGGCCAGATCGCTCGGGATGTCGATGAGCACGGGGCCGGGGCGACCGGTCGAGGCGATGTAGAAGGCCTCGCGGAACGTGCGGGTGAGGTCATCGTTGCTCTGCAAAAGGAAGCTGTGCTTCACCACGGGCATGGTGATGCCCACGATGTCGGCCTCCTGGAAGGCATCGGTGCCGATGACGCCGCGCGTGACCTGGCCGGAGATGACCACCAGGGGCACGGAGTCCATGTAGGCCGTGGCGATACCCGTCACCGTGTTGGTGGCGCCCGGACCGCTCGTGACCATCACGACGCCGACCTTGCCGGTGGCGCGGGCATAGCCGTCCGCCTCGTGGACCGCGCCCTGCTCGTGGCGGGCGAGGATGTGGCGGATTTTGGTGGAGTCGTACAGCGCGTCGTACATCTTGATGGCCTGGCCGCCGGGGTAGCCGAAGACCGTGTCGACGCCCTCGGCCTCGAGGCTGGCGATGATCGCTTGGGCGCCGGTCATGGTTTTACCCTCTTTATCGGTATGACTACCCGGGCCGAACGGCTCGCCGGAGATAGCGCGCTGCTTGCGGGCCAGGCGCGCCTCGCGGCTCATGTCGGTTGCGGGGTAGGCGCCCGCCGCCGCGCTCGTGCAGGTGTGCTGGCGGATGTCATCGGGCATGTCGGGAGTGCGCGGGCTGCCGGCCATGGGCGCGGTAGCGCGGGTGGAGTCCGTCATGAGAGATACGCCCCCTTGTCTGCGCTGGTGACGAGCTTCGCGTAGCGCGAGAGCACGCCGGTGGTGTACTTGGGCGCGGGCGCCTGCCATGCGGCGCGGCGCGCGGCCAGCTCGTCATCGGACAGGCGCACCTCGAGCTTGCCCGCCTCGATGTCGATATCGATGATGTCGCCTTCCTCGATGAGGGCGATGGGGCCGCCGGCTGCGGCCTCGGGGCTCACGTGGCCGATGCACGGGCCCTTGCTTGCGCCGGAGAAGCGGCCGTCGGTGATGAGCGCCACGGACTTGTCGAGTCCCATGCCGCAGATGGCCGAGGTGGGCGTGAGCATCTCGCGCATGCCCGGGCCGCCGGCCGGTCCCTCGTAGCGGATGACCACGACGTCGCCGGCGTTGATCTTGCCGCCGAAGATGGCCTCGCAGGCCTCCTCTTCGCTGTTGAACACGCGGGCAGGGCCGGAGTGCTTGTACATCTCGGGCGCACAGGCGCTGCGCTTCACGACGCCGCAGTCGGGCGCGAGGTTGCCGCGCACGACCTTGAGGCCGCCGATGGGGGAGTAGGCGTTCTCGACGGTGCGGACGATCTCGCCGTCGGGCTCGGGGCAGGCAGCGACCCACTCGTCCACGGTCCCGTGGCAGGTGAGGGCGTCGCCTTCGAGCAGGCCGGCGCGGCCGAGCACGCCCATGATGGCCGAGATGCCGCCTACGGCGTTCAGGTCCTCGATGTGTAAGGGGCCCGCCGGTGCGATGCGCACGATGTTGGGGGTCTCATCGGACACACGGTCCCAGTCGTCCATGGTCACGGGGCAGCCCGCCGTGTGCGCGATGGCCGTGAGGTGCAGCATCGTGTTGGTGGAGCCGCCGAAGGCCATGTCGAGCACCATGCCGTTATGGATGGACTTCTCATTCAGGATGTCGAGCGCGCAGATGTTGTCGCGCACGAGGTCCATCACCTTCATGCCGGTGAGCTTGGCCAGGCGGATGCGCTCGGAGTACACGGCGGGAACGGTGCCGTTGCCGGGCAGCGCCAGGCCGAGCGCCTCAGCGAGGCAGCAGATGGAGTTCGCGGTGAACATGCCCGAGCAGCTGCCGCAGGTGGGGCAGGCGGTGTTCTCGAGCCATGCGCACTCCTCAGGCGTCATGGTGCCGGCGGTAACTTGGCCCACGGCGTCGAACAGCGTGTTCAGGTCGGTCTGATGCCCGCACTTGTCACGGCCGGCGAGCATGGGACCGCCGGAGACGAGCATGGTGGGGATGTTCAGGCGCGCTGCGGCGATGAGCATGCCGGGCACGATTTTGTCGCAGCTGGGGATGAGGACCATGGCGTCGAATTGGTGGCCCTGGATGGCGCACTCGACGGAGTCGGCGATGACCTCGCGGCTCGTGAGCGAGTAGCGCATGCCCTCATGGTTCATGGCGATGCCGTCGCACACGCCGATGGTGTTGACCTGCAGCGGGGTGCCACCCGCCATGCGCACGCCGGCCTTGACAGCGTCGGCGATCTGCTGCAGGTGGATATGGCCCGGAATGACCTCGTTTTGTGCCGACACGACGGCGACGAGCGGGCGTTCGAGTTCCTCGTCGGTGAGGCCGTCGGCTTTCAGAAGACTTCTGTGGGGCGCTCGCGCCAGCCCCTTCTTGATGGCATCGCTTCGCAGTTGCATCCGTTCCCCTTTGCTATTCGCGGTTGTGGATACCAGGATGCGAAGGCAAGGGAGCGTCCCTGCGAGGATGCCTGTGACGGCGGCTGTCCGGCGCGGCGTACTTGCTCGCTCGCGTCGCGGGGATCGCCCGCGCGCCGAGTTCGCGTTCGGCTTGGCTGCTCGAGGGTGTGTTCCCGACCGCGCGCTGCGGGTTCTCACGCTGCCCGCTCGCTGTGGTGCGCTCGTCCGGTACTCGCCCTGTCGTCGCATTTCCTAAGTTGCTCGAGTATCTCGCGCTCCGAATGCGTTCGCAAGGACGAAATATGCACGAAACACTTTAGTCGGTGAGAGCACGCGAATGCCCGGCAGACGGCAAAACCAAAAGGAACCCGCCCCCCCCGATTGGCGCTTCAGAATCAGTAGCGACCGCGCATGGCGTACCAGCCGTCGCGCTCGTCGACCTCCAGCGGAACGCCGAACAGCTGCGTCATCTCGTCGCCGGTGAGCAGGTCGGCTTTGGGGCCGTCGGCAAACACCACGGAGTCCTTGATGAGCAGCACGCGGTCGATGGCGGGGATGATGTCCTCGGGGTAATGGGTGACGAGCACCACCGAGCGCCCTTCCTCCGCAAGCAGGCGCATGGTGTTGCGCACGTGGTACATGCCCTCGGGGTCAAGGCCCGTGCACGGTTCGTCGAAGATGAGGATTTTGGGGTCGCTCATGAGCTCGCGCGCCACGAGTACGCGGCGCACCTGACCGGTGGAGAGCGTCATGACGTCCCGGTCGGCAAGATCGGCGATGCCCAGGCGGTCCAGAGCGCCCAGGGCCTTGGTGCGGGCCTCGTCGTCAACCTCCACGTGGCGTGGGAGCCCGAGCGTGCCGAACAGGCCCCCGCATACGATCTCGATGACGGGCAGGTGGACGCGTACCTGGTCGTGCATGGTGGCAGAAACAATGCCCAGCGCCTGCTTGATGTCGGTGAGCAGCGGGCGTGCCTGTCCGCGGAAGCGCACGGGCGGCTCGTCGCGATGCATGGGGAAGACCTCGCGGGTGAGCAGCTGGATGAACGTGGACTTTCCGGCGCCGTTGGGGCCCAGAAGCGCCACGTGCTCGCCTTCTGCCAGGTCGAAATGATCGACTGAGAGAATGGTCCTGCCTCCGCGCACCACCTGCGCATCGCGCAGCTGGAACAGCGGCGTTCCCTGCATGCTCGCCTCGGTGTTCTCCATGCTCGCCTCGATTCCATCGTCATCACGTTGCATTTCGGCAATGCTACGCCAATGTGCGCGCGGCGAAAAGCTGCGAAACAGCGATTTATTCCGCGCGCTGCGGAACATGCGGCCGTGCGCGCCGCGTAAATCTGCTATTCTGCTTTACCATGCGAAAGTATCCTATGCACGGAAGAAGGATGAGCGCCATGGCCGACATGCTCACGCTCGACGCATTCGAAGAGGCGTCGGTAAAGGTAAAGGAAGTCACGCAGAAGACCGAGCTCGTGGAAAGCCCGCACTTCAGCCAGATGACCGGTAACCGCGTATACCTCAAGCCCGAGAACATGCAGCGCACCGGCGCCTACAAGGTGCGTGGCGCGTACTACAAGATCTCGACGCTCGCGCCCGAGGAGCTCGACCGCGGCATCGTCACCGCGAGCGCCGGCAACCATGCGCAGGGCGTGGCATTCGCTGCCACGCGCGCGGGCGCCAAGTCGGTCGTGGTCATGCCCCCCACCACGCCGCTCATCAAGGTCGAGCGCACCAAGGGCTACGGCGCGGACGTGGTGCTCTACGGCGACGTGTACGACGAGTCCTGCGACTACGCCATGAAGCTCGCGGAGGATGAGGGCTATACCTTTATCCATCCCTTCAACGACCCCACCGTGGCGACCGGCCAGGGCACGATCGCCATGGAGATCGTGCAGGAGCTGCCGCTCGTCGACACGATCCTGGTGCCCGTGGGCGGCGGCGGCCTCGCCTGCGGCGTCTCGACGTTCGCCAAGCTCTATAACCCCAAGATCCGCGTGATCGGCGTGGAGCCGCAGGGCGCGCCCTCGCTCGCCGCGGCGCTCGAGGCGGGGCATCCCGTGAAGATCCCGCAGGCGAACACCATCGCCGACGGCACGGCGGTGCTCGAGGTGGGCGACCAGGTCTTCCCGTACCTGCAGCAGAACCTCGACGACGTCATCACCGTCCCCGATGACGAGCTCATCGTATCGTTCCTCGATATGGTGGAGAACCACAAGATGATCGTGGAGAACTCCGGCCTGCTCACCGTGGCCGCGCTCAAGCACCTGCCGGCCGAGAACCGCCGCATCGTGTCCATCCTGTCCGGCGGCAACATGGACGTCATCACCATGAGCTCGGTGGTGCAGCACGGCCTCATCCAGCGCGACCGCATCTTCACCGTGAGCGTCCTTCTGCCCGACCGGCCCGGCATGCTCGTGCGCGTGGCCTCCGCCATCGCCGAGCAGAACGGCAACGTCATCAAGCTCGAGCACAACCAGTTCGTGAGCACCAATCGCAACGCCGCGGTCGAGCTGCGCGTGACCATCGAGGCCTTCGGCACCGACCACAAACAGCAGATCATCGCCGCGCTGCAGGAGGCGGGCTTTAGGCCCCAGCTCGCGCAGACCATGCTGTAGACGTGGTGCTTCCATAAAAGGCCATCCATCGGCCAAAACGCACCGCTACCGGTGTGCAACAGCTCCTTTCCTCAAACGCGGGTATACAACCAGCAAGGTTCGCGTTCGAGGGAAGGAGCATCTATGTTCTTCAAGAACGTATTGGTCCCCTACGACGAGTCCGAGCACGCGCAGAGCGCCCTGCACATCGCGCTCGGTATGGTGGGGGATGACCCTGAGGCCGAGGTGCACGTGGTGATGATCGTCACGTCCGGCGCCGTGCCCACCCCTTCGCTCATGGGCGGCGCTTTCGACGATCCCTTCGACAACGGCAACCTCATGGATTACGACAGCATGATGGGCGCGATCGTGCAGCGCATGCGCAGCGACATGGAGCGCGTGGTGCAAGACGCGCGCGATGGCGCCAAATGCAAGGTCACCATCAATGCGCGGATTGCGCCGGCACCCGTTGAGGGCATCGCGGAGTACGTCGCCGACCATTCGATCGACCTGGTCGTCATGGGCAGGCGCGGTCTGGGCGCCCTGCGCGGCATGCTCGGCAGCGTGAGCTTCGGCGTGCTGCGCTCGGTGGACGTGCCCGTGCTCACGGTCAAGTGACACGGCGACGGGGTCGAGTTCGCAACTCGCGAATAGGCGATGTGAAGCCGGCGGTGCGGTGTATCCCGCCGCCGGCATTTCTATGCACGAGGGCGGCGCGGCTCCAACTTGTCTTGTGGGGTTGCCGTGACGGTGAATGCCCAGCGGCCTTGTGGGCATAATGAACCCGAGACTGAAACACGAGCATGCGTAAAGGAGCGCGTCATGGCAACGTTTTACAAGGACGATAACGGCAACTTCCTGGCAAGCGTGAAGGGCGAGGCGGCGCCCGAGGGGTTCGTCGCGCTCGAGCCCAACACGGAGGACGCCGCGGTGGAGAAGCACGTGCCTGCCGTCGAGCTGCAGCGCGACGGCCATATCATCCACGTGCAGGTGGGTGAGACCATGCATCCCATGACCGATGAGCACTACATCGAGTGGGTTGCGCTCGAGTCCGACGACCGCCTGGAGATCCGCTACTTCAAGCCCGGCCAGACGCCCGTCACCTTCTTTGCGGGCGGCGTGAAATCCGGCACCGTATATGCCTATTGCAACCTGCATGGCCTGTGGAAGGCGACGTTCTAAGACGTTGTCCGTGGCCGCGCGACCGGCTGCGCCAAGGTTCGCTATGAAGCGGTGCGTCCGGGCGATGTCTCCTCCCGGGCGCGGGCCGCTGCCGTGCAGAAAGGGCCGTCCGTTATGGACGGCCCTTTCGCGTATATGCGCTTCGTGGGCACAGAGATGCCCGTCGAGCGGCTATCATGGGACGAAGGATTATTCGAGGGGATGCGACATGAAGCTAGCGTTGGCGCAGATCGACATGCGCTTGGGAGATATCGAGGGCGTGTGCACCCGGATTGGCGACCAGGCCGAACTTGCCTCCAAGCAGGGGGCCCACCTGCTGTGCACGCCGGCGCCGCTGTTCGGCGGCATGCAGCCCACGATGCTTATCGACTACGCCAACTACGAGCACGAGGTCGTGCGCTCGCTGCGCGACCTTGCGGCACGCGTCGAGCCCCTACATATCGACTGCCTGGTGCCTGCGGTGATCGCGCTCGACCAGGTGCCGTATCTCGAGGTGTTTTTGCTTCGCGAGGGCAGGGTGTCCCCGCTGCGCTCCATGATGTCGCTGCGCACTGGCTCGCTTGACGCCAGTACGTGGGACCCACCGGTGTTCGACGTCGCGGGCTCGCGCGTCGCCGTCGTGCTCGACCTCGAGCGCGACATCCCCCAACTGCCGCGCGGGTGCGACGTCGCCCTCTATATCCAGATGAATGGGTTCAACGCTTACAACGAGGCGACCTGCGGCGTCGCGTCCGTGGCCGACGGGTACTTCTCGGGCGATGCCGCCCGCGGTGGCGTGTGGATCGCCTGCATGGCGCCGGTGGGCGCCTACGACGAGACGGTGTACACGGGCGGCTCGTTCGTGATGGACGAATCGGGCGATGTGGTGGCTGCCGCACCATGCTTCGAGGAATGCCTGCTGGTGCAAGACGTGAGCCGCGGCACACCGGTCGCTGCTCTGGATGCGCGCGATCTTCCGCGTTTCGACCGTGAGGAATGGCTTTGGGAAGCACTACGCCTGCATGTGCGCGACGCCGTATCTGCCAGCGGTCGCGCGCGCGTCGTGGTGCCGCTCGAGGGCGATCTGCCCACGTCGCTCACCGCTGTGCTCGCGGTGGATGCGTTGGGACCGCGCAACGTGGTGGGCGTCGCGTTCGAGCGCGCCGAGGTGTTCACGCCGCGGCAGGAGGCACTCGAGTGCGAACGCATGGAGCTTATCCGCGCGCTCGCGGCAAATCTGAACATTCACTTGGTCGAGCGGGCGCAGGGCGACGTGTCGCGCTGGATGGACCGCGACGTCCCCGCGCGCGACGTGGGGCGTCTGCGTGTAGGCATCGATGCGCTCTATCTTGCGGACGTTGCGCACGAGATGGGTGCGTGCACCCTTTCGGCGCTCACGAAGACCGATGCCGCGTTGGCGCCGGCAGCGGCCCTTTCCGCGGGGGCGGCGCTTGCCCTGGCAGCACCGTTCGGCGATGTCTACCTTTCTTCGCTGGAGTTCCTTGCGCGCTATCGCAACCGTCGCTCCGCCGTCATTCCGGCGCCGTTGGTCACGCTGAACGCGGTCGAGGACCGTATGGGGCAGATTTTGGCCTGCGCGGTCGATGCCTGTCCCGACGACCCTGTGTACACGCAGCGCATCGCGCAGCTGCTTGCCGGCCTCGAGCCTGCGCAGGTGGACGGGGTGCTCGAGGCGCACGTTGATCGCAATGAGGTGCTGGAAGACGTTCCGCTGTACAAGACCGCTCCGGAGAGTGCGGCGTTGCTGCTCATGCTCGTGCGTCGCGGGGAAGGCGCCCGTCGCTCGCTTCCCTCCACGCCCATCGTGTCGGCGCGTTCGTTTGCAGAGCGGGCGTGGCCCCACATGCTGGGCTGGTCCGACTTGGGCCGGCATGGCGAGGAGCCGCTGAGCGTCATGGATTTGGCGCGCGAGGGCATCAAGCGCTTCGAGACGCTGGGCGAGGAGCATGGCGAGCGCGTGCGCGGCGAGATCTTGGGCCTGCTCGGCGGTCTGCTGGGGCTTTCTCCCGAGCAGCAGCAAGAGCTCATGAGCGAGGACGGCCAGCAGCGGATGCGCGAGAACATGGAGCGCTTCGAAAGCGGTTTGCGCGAGATGCTGAATGCCGCAGGCGCACAGCACGAGGGGCCGCATCCGGGCGAAGCCGCTCCGGGGCAGGGCCTGCGTGGCTACCCGTTCTTTTCGCAGAACTGATGCGCTTGTGGACGCCAGTGTGAGTCTTCTTGCGGACCGCTGCCGCTGCATGCTATAGTAGAACAGATGTTCGAACTGGAATGCGGGGGAGGTGCGCATGGTCATCTTGGGCATAGACCCGGGGCTCGCCAACACGGGCTGGGGAATCGTCGAGGAGCGACGCGGTGAGGTTCGCTGCCGCGCCTACGGCTGCATTCAGACCTCTGCCGGCAGCGACCTCTCTGTGCGCCTGCGCCACATCGCCGATGACCTCACGGCAGTCGTGGAGCGCTATCGCCCGCAGGAAGCCGCCATCGAGAGCATCTACTTCGGCGCGAACGTGCGCTCGGCCATTCCCACCGCGCACGCGCGCGGCGCGGCGCTCGTCGCCATTTCGCTGTGCGGAGTCGAGGTGGGCGAGTACACGCCCATGCAAATCAAGCAAGCAGTGGTGGGCACGGGCGCTGCAGACAAGGGGCAGGTCATGTATATGGTGAGAAACCTGCTCCATTTGGATCACGACCCGCATCCCGATCACGCCGCGGACGCGCTCGCCTGCGCCATATGCCACGCCAACCTGCGCCGCACCGGCGCGCTTTCCGGTTGGTCTTACGTTGAGAAGAGGGGAAACGGCTACTCATGATCACTCTGTTGCACGGAATTCTGGTCGATGCGACGCCGAGCGTGGCCGTTATCGATGTTGGCGGCGTGGGCTTTGAAGTGGGCATCTCGGGCACCACGGCTGCATCGCTTCCAACGCTGGGCGAGGAGTGCCGTCTGTATACGCGCATGCAGGTGCGCGAGGACGCGCTTACCCTGTTCGGCTTTGCCACCAAAGAAGAGCGCACCATGTTCGAGCGGCTCGTCGCCGTCTCGGGCGTCGGCCCGCGCCTGGCGCTCGCCGTGCTATCGAAGTTCACGGTATCGCAGCTCTATACCGTGGTCATGGCCGAGGACGACAAGGGCATGGCGACGGTTCCCGGCGTGGGAAAGAAGACCGCGCAGCGCCTCATCCTCGAGCTCAAGAGCGTGTTCGCCAAGGACCATGGCTTGCTCGCGGCAGATGTTCCCGCGGCAGGGCAGCTTCCGCTCGGGTCCGCGCCCGATACCTCTGCGCTCGACGATGCCCGCGCCGCGCTGCTATCCATGGGTTTCAGTCCGCAGGAGGCAGATCTTGCACTTGACGGGCTCGATGCGAGCCAGCGCGTTGAAGCCCTGCTGGGCTCCGCGCTGAAGCGTCTGGGGATGGAGGCATGATGTGGGAAGCCGATGACTCCGTGGACCTGTGGGCCGACTCCCCGGCACGCCGCCCCTCTGCGGCTCCCTCGCGCGAGACCGGTCGCTTTGTAACGGGTGACCTTACGTCCGAGGACTTGGACGTCGAGCGCTCGCTGCGCCCTCAGAAGCTGGACGATTATTGCGGTCAGGACCATATCAAGCAGAGCCTGCGCATCCTCATCGAGGCGGCGAAGTCGCGTGGCGAGTGCCTGGACCACGTGATCTTTTCTGGGCCTCCGGGTCTGGGCAAGACGACGCTTGCATCGGTCGTCGCCAACGAGATGGGCGCCCAAATCAAAACGACATCCGGTCCGGCCATTGCGCGCACGGGCGACCTCGCGGCGATCCTTACCAACCTGCAGCCCGGTGACGTGTTGTTCATTGACGAGATCCATCGTTTGAACCGCTCGGTTGAAGAGGTCCTGTATCCCGCGATGGAAGACTTCGCGCTCGATATCGTCATCGGCAAGGGGCCGGCGGCACGCTCCATCCGCTTGGAGATTCCGCACTTTACGCTTGTGGGCGCCACGACGCGCTCAGGCATGCTCACGGGGCCGCTGCGCGATCGCTTCGGCATCTCGTTCAGGCTCGACTACTATTCCATCGCGGACCTTGCAGACATCGTGGTGAGGTCGGCGACGATTCTGGGCGTGCAGATCGATCACGACTCCGCCTGCGAGGTCGCATCCCGCTCCCGTGGTACGCCGCGTTTGGCCAATCGCCTGCTCAAGCGCGTGCGCGACTACGCACAGGTGCGCGGCGAGGGGCATATCGACTATCCCATCACGCGCGAGGCGTTGGAGTTCTTCGAGATCGACGAGCTCGGTTTGGACTGGATGGACATTCGCATCTTGGAGACGCTCGTCAAGACGTTCCGCGGGCGTCCTGTGGGTCTCACGACGCTGGCAAGCGCGGTGGGCGAGGATCCCAACTCGCTGGAGGACGTTTACGAGCCGTATCTGTTGCAGCGCGGTCTTATCGTTCGCACCCCGCAGGGGCGCGTTGCCACGCCTGTTGCCTTCAACCATTTGGGAATCGAGCCGCCCGCCAACGCTTAAAGCGGCTGCATGCCTTCGTATGATTGTGGAGGCGCCGTGGTGGCTCGATGTCCATTCGGGTCGCGCGGCAAGGGCTTTTGGGCCGGTCACGGAGGATATCCCCGCGGCTGGCCTTCTTCGTTGTATGCTAGATGTCTGTTTTGCCATGCGCGTTTGGGAGGTTCGCCATGTTGTCAGACATCGAGATCGCACATTCCGTCAAGCCCTTGCCCATCACCGAGGTCGCGCGGAACGCCGGCGTCGACGAGAAGTACATCATCCCGTACGGTTTCGACAAGGCGAAGGTGGACTATTCACTGCTGAACGAGCCGACCGACCACACCGCTAAGCTCGTCTTGGTGACAGCCATCAATCCCACGCCCGCGGGTGAGGGCAAGACCACGACCACCATCGGTTTGGCCGATGGCCTGCGTCGTCGCGGCATAAACAGCACCGTGGCCCTGCGCGAGCCTTCGCTCGGCCCCGTGTTCGGCGTCAAGGGTGGCGCCGCGGGCGGCGGTTGGGCGCAGGTCATTCCCATGGAGGACATCAACCTGCACTTTACCGGCGACTTCCATGCCATCGGTGCGGCCAACAACCTGCTTGCCGCCATGCTCGACAACCATATCCAGCAGGGTAACAAGCTCGGCATCGACCCCAAGCGCATCACCTGGAAGCGCGCTGTGGACATGAACGACCGCCAGCTGCGCCACATCGTGGACGGTCTGGGCGGCCGCGCGCAGGGTGTGCCGCGTGAGGATGGCTTCGATATCACCGTGGCCTCCGAGATCATGGCTATCTTCTGCCTGTCCACCTCCATCACCGACCTTAAGAACCGCCTGGGTGAGATCGTGGTGGGCTACACCTATGATGGCCGTCCTGTCCGTGCTGCCGAGCTCAAGGCTCAAGGCGCCATGGCTGCGCTGCTCAAGGATGCGCTCATGCCCAACCTGGTGCAGACGCTCGAGCACACGCCGGCCTTCGTGCACGGCGGCCCGTTCGCCAACATCGCGCACGGCTGCAACTCCATCATGGCCACTCGCATGGCCATGCGTTTCGGCGACATCGCCATCACCGAGGCGGGCTTCGGCGCCGACCTGGGCGCCGAGAAGTTCCTCGACATCAAGTGCCGCATGACTGGCCTCAAGCCGGACGCCGTGGTCATCGTTGCCACCGCTCGCGCGCTCAAGTACAACGGTGGTGTGGCCAAGGCCGACCTCAACGAGGAGAACCTCGACGCGCTGCGCGCCGGCCTGCCCAACTTGCTGCGCCATGTGGGCAACATCCAGGATGTTTACGGTTTGCCGTGCGTCGTGGCCATCAATCGCTTCCCGTCCGACACCGAGGCCGAGCTCGCGCTTATCGAGGACGAGTGCAAGAAGCTCGGTGTGAACGTCAAGCTGTCCGAGGTATGGGCCAAGGGCGGCGAGGGCGCGCTCGAGCTCGCCGACGAGGTCATGCGTCTCGTGAACGAGCCCAACGACTTCCGTTTCTCGTACGAGGACGGGACCGATATCGCCGAGGCCATCGAGGCCGTGGCGACCAAGATCTACCACGCCGACGGTGTCGACTTCACGCCTGCCGCCAAGAAGCAGATCGCCCAGCTGCGCGAGAACGGTTTCGGCAACCTGCCGGTGTGCATCGCCAAGACCCAGTACTCCTTCACCGATCAGGACAAGCTCCTGGGCGCGCCCGAGGGCTTCCGCATCACGGTGCGCGAGGTCAAGGTATCCGCTGGTGCGCACTTCGTGGTCGCGCTTACCGGCCAGGTGCTCACCATGCCCGGCCTGCCCAAGGTTCCGGCGGCCGAGAATATCGACGTCGACGAGAACGGCGTGATCTCCGGCCTGTTCTAAACTGACGTTCCGACAGATTGATTCGGCTGCGGCCCGGATGGATGCTTCCATCCGGGCCGTTTCCTTGATAACGGGCCGAATCAGGATTGCGTACCGCCTTCGCCGTTTGTATCCATTTGCACTCAGGCCGGCGGCGCGCTGTGTTTCGTAGTAGGCTAGAGGCTCAGTTTGAAACCCGGTGAAAGGACGAGGGCATGGCGACGATCATCGATGGCAAGGCGCTGGCGGCGAAGGTGCGCGAGCGCGCCGCGGCCGACGTGGCGACGCTGGCCGAGCGCGGCATCGCATGCGGGCTTGCGGTGGTGCTCGTGGGCGACGACCAGGCATCGGCGACGTACGTGCGTTCCAAGCTGCGCGACTGCGAGCAGTGCGGCATTCGCTCGTTCGACTACAAGCTTCCGGCGGAGACCTCGCAGGAAGAGCTCATGGAGCTCGTGCACAAGCTGAACGCCGACCCTGAGGTCGCGGGCATCCTTGTGCAGATGCCGCTGCCGGCGCATTTGGATACCGAGGAGGTCGTCGCGGCCATCGACCCGGACAAGGACGTCGACGGATTTCATCCCATGAACATGGGACGCCTCGTGCGCGGGCTGCCGGGCCTTCGTCCCTGCACGCCGGCGGGCATCATGGAGATGCTCGACGAGTACGGTATCGACCCGGCGGGTAAAAACGCCGTTATCGTGGGGCGTTCGTCCATCGTGGGCAAGCCCATGAGTCTGATGCTGCTTGCCCGCCATGCGACGATTTCGGTGGCGCATTCCCATACCGATCCGCATGAGCTTGCGCGCATCTGTCAGAGTGCCGACATCCTGGTGGCTGCGTGCGGCGTGCCCAAGATGGTCAGGGGCACGTGGTTGAAGCCGGGCGCCACGGTCATCGACGTGGGCATGGATCGCGACGAGGAGGGTAAGCTGTGCGGCGATGTGGACTTCGCCTCAGCCGAGCCCGTCGCCGGCGCCATCACCCCAGTTCCCGGTGGCGTCGGCCCCATGACCCGCGCCATGTTGATGAGCAACGTGGTCCTAGCGGCAAAGCTGCAGCACGGGCTGTAGGGCTTTCAGGGGTCCCGAGGGATTGGTTTGAGGCCCTATCCTCGGCGCTGCGCGCCTGCGGACGGGCCTCAAACCAATCCCTCGGGACCCACGTAACGTTTTCTGCCCGTGCTGCGGCTGGCCGGACGGCCCACCGTAGGTGCTTGACGGGAATCTGTCCCGGAGGGTGACGTGCCTGGGGTGGGGACGGTTAGGAGAGGTATTCTTCTAGGCACTGGTTGTTCGCTTGCATCTCTTGGGCTGCTTGTTGGCCTACGTAGCGGTAGTGCCAGGGTTCGTGGGAGATGCCGGTGATGCTGGTTTTGCCTGAAGGATAGCGCTGGATGAAGCCGTAGGCGGGGGCGTTCTCGTTCAGCCAGTCGTAGAGGCCATCGTCGCCGTGTTCGTCGTTGATGTCCACGGCAAGGCCCAGCTCGTGTTCGCTGGTGCCCGGTTCTGCCACCCATCGCAGGGCCTCTTGGCGCGCGAGCAAGATGAAGGTGCCTTCCTCCACAGAGCGCTCGATGCGTTCGTTCAGGATCTGCTCCTGCTGCTCGCGCGTGCGGTAGCCTGACCGTATGAAGGGGTGGTAGCCGGCATCGCGCGCGCCTTGAAGCAGGGCGTTCAGGCTGTCGGCGATACGCGCGTCGACGCGCTCGCCGCCAGGCATCTCCACGGTGTCGACCGTGAAGTTGCGCGGCAGGGCGTGGTCTTCGTTCACAAGCACCAGATTCCACTCCGCGCCCTCGGGGTAGGTACTTGCGGGAAATGAAGCGGCGCGAAAGAGCGTCCAGAGCATCACGGCGCACAGAACGGCCGCGGCAACAACCAGCAGGCGCGCGATCGAGGGTATGGTAGGCGTGCGGCGGTTCTCGGGGGCGTATGGGATGCGTCGGTGCGCGTATGGGGTGCGGCTCACAAGGGGCTCCTTTCGGTTCCGATGGCAGACAGTGCGCCGTGCGGTTCGTACCGCGTGCTCTGCTCTGTAAGACCACCCTATGAGCGACGTGCCTTATGCGTCCCATGTCGATTCCTTACCATTTCGTGCGAAACCTTATTGAATCCTTATCTCTTAAGCGGGGCGTAAGGCGTGCGCCGTCTTCACGGTACAATCGAGCCATGGATACTGGAACGCGCAAGAACATATTGGTGGCAGATGATGACCCGGTCATCGCGCGGCTCGTGGCGGAAACGCTCCGCAGCGACGATATGGACGTTGCCGTGGCGTACGCGGGCGATGACGCGTGGGCGCTGTTTCAGGAGCGGCCGTTCGATCTGTTGGTGCTCGACATCATGATGCCGGGTATGGATGGGCTTGAGCTGTGCTCGCGTGTGCGCGCCGTGTCGCGTGTGCCCATCATCTTTTTGTCGGCCAAAGATGAGGAGTCGGACAAGGTCGCCGGGCTCATGACCGGTGCGGACGACTATGTGGTCAAGCCCTTCATGCCGCGCGAGCTCGTCGCGCGCGTGCGGTCGTGTTTGCGCCGCGCCTCGTATGCGCAAGAGGGGCGTTCAGCCGCTGGCATGCTCATGTGCCGCGGCATCGAGCTCGATCCGTCTGCGCACACCGTGAGCCTTCATGGCACGCGGCTTTCGCTCACGCCGAAGGAATTCGATATGCTCGCGCTGCTGCTGCGCGCGCAGGGGCGTCCGGTGGCCACGCGCAAGCTGTACGAGGCGGTATGGGGCGAGGAATACTATCCCGGCAATGCAAATTCCGTGATGGTGCACGTTCGGCATCTGCGCACCAAGCTCGCTTCCATCGATTCCGACCAGGTGTTCATCGAGACCGTGTGGGGCGTGGGGTACAAGATCGCCCCATGACATACCCGGTGCGCACAGAATCAGTGACAGGGCAGGTGAAGAATGCAGCTTGCAACGTTACAGGGGATCGAGACCAGGCGCCGTTTGATGAAGCAGCTGGCCGTGCGCATCGCGGCCTACACATTCGCCTTCGTGCTGGCGGTCGCGGCGGCCCGCTTGCTCGTAGGCGACCAGCTCTCCGACCTCATTGCCGACACGGTGTCCTCTTGGATCGAGGTTCCCGAGGAATCTCAGGATCTGTACCGCATGATGGGATACCAGGAGGGCATGGCCATCAACGGTAAGGTCGCGTTTCGGGACCTTTCCGATTACCACGCCATCGTGGGCATCATCAAGGGCCCGGTGCTGTGGAGCGCGTATATCGTGGGGTTGGCCATTGTCGCGTTCGTGACGTGTGCGCAGGCGGCCCGCGGGGTCGATGCGCTTACCCGGGCAATCGAGCTCATGGCGGAAGGCGAGAGCGCCCCGGTGCTCGAGCCGGAGCTTGCGTCTGCCCAGCGCGAGCTGGCGCGCATGGAAGAGCATGAACGCCAGCAAATCCGGGCTGCCCAGGCGGCGGAGACGAGGAAAAACGAGCTGGTGGCGTATCTGGCGCACGATATCAAGACGCCGCTGACCTCCATCGTGGGCTATCTGGCGCTGCTCGCGGAAAACCCCGACGCTCCCCGGGAAGCGCGCGCCCGTTATGCGCAGACCGCCCTCGAGAAAGCACAGGCGCTCGATGGCATGATGGACGAGTTCTTCGAGATCACGCGCTACAACCTCAGTGCTATTTCCGTGGAGCGCGAATGGGTCGACGCGCGGATGCTGGTGGAGCAGGTCGTTGACGAGCTGTACCCGCAGGCACAGGCGCGTGATGTGGAGCTTTCTGCCGTGGCGCCGGAGAGCCTGGAGGCATTTGTCGATCCGCAGAAGATGGCGCGTGCGCTTTCGAACATCGTGCGCAACGGCATCGCGTTCGCACGGAAGGGGAGTACGGTGTCGTGCACCGTTGAGGAGGCGGATGGTTCTGCGGTGTTCACGGTGCGCGACATGGGCAAGGAGATATCGCCGGCGCATCTGGAGCGCATCTTCGAGCGGTTCTATCGCGAAGATGCATCGCGCGGACAAGGTGGCGCCGGCCTGGGGCTCGCCATCGCGCGCGAGATCGTCGAGGTGCATGGAGGGTCCATCGAGGCTGCAAGCGCGAACGGGGTGACGACGTTTACGGTGCGCGTGCCTTTGGCACCCTCTGCCTCCGAATGCTGATACGACGGGAAGCTGCCGTAGTGCAGGTCGCGCGCAAACGGGGTACACTGATGGGCGGAATGCAACGCTCATGCCGGCGGTTGCCGGCGCGAAGGAGGACCCATGGCATGCACGACCATTTTGGTTGGTAAGCTCGCGAGCTACGATGGGGCGACGATCGTGGCGCGCAACGAGGACTCGCCCGGCGGGCAGTTCGAGCCCAAGCGCATGGCTGTGGTAAAGCCCGAGGACCAGCCGCGCAGCTACACCGCGACGGCATCGCATCTCACCATCGAGCTTCCCGATAATCCCCTGCGCTATTCGAGTGTGCCCGACGCGCTGCCCGGTCACGGCATTTGGGCCGCGGCCGGTTTCAATACCGCCAACGTGGGCATGTCTGCCACCGAGACCATCACGAGCAACGAGCGCGTGCTGGGTGCGGACCCGCTTGTTGCGTACAAGCCCGCCTGCGGCAAGGAGGGCGAGGAGGGCTATGTGCCCGCGGTGTCCGGCGGTCTGGGAGAAGAGGACTTTGTGACCGTGGTGCTGCCCTACGTCACGAGTGCGCGCGAGGGCGTCAAGCGCCTGGGCGCGCTGCTCGAGCAGTACGGCACCTACGAGATGAACGGTATCGCGTTTTCCGACGCGGATGAGATCTGGTGGCTCGAGACCATCGGCGGCCATCATTGGATTGCCAAGCGCGTGCCGGACGATTCCTACGTGACCATGCCCAACCAGCTGGGTATCGATTACTTCGACCTTGCCGACGCCGAGGGCGATCAGGTAGAGCACATGGCGAGCGCAGATTTGCGCACGTGGATGGAGGAGAATCACCTGAACCTCACCATGATGCGGCCCGATGCGTTCGATGACATGCTCGACGACATGTACGCCGGCATGGACGATATGTTTGACGACGAGGATGACCAGGAGTATCTGGATGAATTCGAGGAGCTCGTGGCGGACGTCCGCGAGGGCCTGCTTGCGGGCGACGTCTTCAATCCGCGTGAGGCATTCGGTTCGCGCTCCGATTCCGACCACGTGTACAACACGCCGCGCGCATGGTTCATGCAGCGCTTCTTGAACCCGCATGACGGCTGGGACGGCCCGCATGCCGCCTACGGCCCTGAATCCGATGACATTCCTTGGTGCCGCGTGCCGGAGCGCAAGATCACCATCGAGGACGTGAAGTATGTGCTTTCCGCCCACTATCAGGGGACGCCGTACGATCCCTATGGTCGTCGCGGCACCGAGGCCTCGCGCGGAGCGTATCGCCCCATCGGCATCAACCGCAACGGGCAGCTCGCCGTGCTGCAGATTCGCCCCTATGTGGCGCCCGAGCACGCCTGCGTACAGTGGATGGCATTCGGCTGCAACGTGTTCAATGCGCTCGTACCGCTGTATGCCAACGTTGAAGCCATGCCGGAGTATTTGGAGAACACCACGGCGCGCGTGACCTCAGAGAGCTTCTACTGGGCGAACCGCCTCATCGCGGCGCTCGCCGACGCGCGCTTCCACGAGAACTCGGCAAACGTTGAGCGCTACCAGGAAAAGATCGGTGGTATGGCGCATCGCATGCTGCGCGAGACCGACGTGGCGGTGGCTGGGCTTTCTGCAGATGAGGTGCCCGCGGCGCTTGCGGCGGCGAACCAGCGGATGGCCGACGACCTCAAGCGTGAGACCGAAGACCTGCTGGGCAAGGTGCTCTACACCACGAGTCTTGCCATGAAGAACGCCTTCGCCATGTCCGACAACTGATAGTGCAGGTAGCTGCTGTCACATTGCTGCGAGCGCCCTCGTTGCACGGGGGCGCTCGCGCTTTTGGGCCCTCTGTCCACCTGCGGCGGAAATATGCCCCGCGCGTTTCGGTGCAGGCCTGTATCATTGTGGGTATAAGAAGCCCAATACGTGCATGCGATACGAGGAGGCACATATGGCCACGAAGTTCGAGGACCTCGTCAACAACATGGTGAACATCGGGTTCGGTGCGGCTGCGCTCACGGCTGAGAAGGGCAAGGAAGTGCTCGACAGCCTTTCCGCCAAGGGCGAGGAGGTTCGTCACGATTCCCAGACGCCCGATTTCGCGCGTTCCATGTCCGATATCTTCGAGCGTGCGGGCGGTGCGTTTTCCGATGTCACCGACCGTTTGAGTAATCAGGGCGAAAGCGTCGCGGAGCGTATCTTGGACGAGCTCATCTTGGCGCGCGTGCGCACGATGACCAAGGCGGAGCGCGTTGAGTTCATGGTGCACGTGCGCGACCTTGTCGATTCGGTCGACGACGGTACCGTCACGGTGGAGGTCGAATCGGTTGAGGCTACCGACCCCGCCGATGAGGCTGCGGCCGACGACGCCGTCAAGGAGACGGACGAGTAGACCGACGCATATGGCAGCCGAGACCGGAACACCCAAGAACAGCACGCGCTACGAGCCGCTTGATCCCGACGATACCCTCGTGTTCGCCAACGAGGAGGAGATGGCCGCGCGCGGCTTCCATCGCCGCCCGCGCGCCGTCGATGCCTTCCCAGAAGAGCCTGAGGTCATGGCTCCCGCCGAGGAGTACCAGCTCACGCCAAAGGGGCGGCGCAAGCGCATCGCGGAGATCTTTGCGCTCGTGCGCAAATACGAGGCGTGGCACGATTTGACGCCCGTGCGCCTGCGCTGCCTGCTCGAGGAGCTCGGCCCCATGTTCGTCAAGATGGGGCAGATTCTTGCCAACCGGTCCGAGATTTTGCCCCAGGAGTTCTGCGACGAGCTGCGCCGTTTGCGCACCGACGTGGAACCCGTGCCGTTTTGGGTGGTGCGCGACTGCCTGGAGGCCGAGTACGGCCAGAAAGTGGGCGAGGTGTTCGCCTGGATCGACCGCAAGCCGCTCGGTAGCGCGTCGCTTGCACAGGTGCACCGCGCCCAGCTCGTAAGCGGCGAGGACGTTGCCGTGAAAGTGCAGCGCCCCGGTGCGCAGCAGGTCATGGCGCAGGATATCGACATCATGCGCTCGCTTGTGCGCACTGCGTCGCGCTTTGTGAAAACCGACCAGTTCGTTGATTTGCAAGGCGTGGTCGAAGAGCTGTGGCAGTCGTTCCGCGAGGAGACGAACTTCCTCATGGAGGCGCGCAACCTCAACGATTTCTACGACTTCCACAAGGACACGCGCGGCATTTCGTGCCCGCGGTCCTACCGTCAGTATTGCACCGAGCACATCGTGGTCATGGACTACGTCGACGGCATCTCCATCGCGGACCCCGATGCGCTCGTCGAGGCGGGCTACGACCTGAAGAAAATCGGTGCGCGCATCGTGGAGGACTATTCCACGCAGGTGCTTGACGACGGCTTCTTCCACGCGGACCCGCATGCAGGCAACATCATCTGCAAGGATAACGTGGTGTACTTCATCGACCTGGGCATGGTCGGCCGTATGTCGAGCCACGACCGCACCATCGTGAAGGACATCATCTTTTCTGTAGCGGAAAACGATGTGCCCAAACTCAAGGATTCGCTCATGCGCTTCGCGGTGACGCGCGGCAATTCGGCGGAGCTCGACCACTCTACGTTTTTGTCCGATCTCGATTTCATCGTGGCGGATTTTGCTGGCCTTGACCTGCGGGATTTAGACATCGGCGAGTTTTTGACCTCACTGGTGAGCCTGGCGCGCACCCATGATGTGGAGCTGCCGAGCGTGGTGACGATGTTTGCCCGCGGCATGGTGACACTCGAGGGCCTGCTGTCCGAGTACATGCCGGATGTGAACATGGTCGAGATCATCTCGGCCCACATCAAGAATGAAAAGAGCAGCTTTACGCGTGCGGCGGAGACGGCCGAAGAGATGGCGCACGCCTCGGTGCGCGCGGCGAAGGGCTTGCTCGAGGCGGCCGACCAGCTGGGCTTGGCGTCGCGCATGCTCACGCGCGGACAGCTGAAGATCAACACGCAGGTGCTGGGCAGCGAGAGGGTGCTGCGCCATGTGGGCGGCATCGTGGACCGCATGTCGATGGCTATCGTCATCGCCGGTCTGTTCATCGGCTCGTCGGTGGTCTATTACGCCAAGATCGAACCGGTCATCTTCGGCATCCCGGTCATCGGCTTTTTGGGCTACCTGTCTGCCCTCGTGCTCGCCTTGGCCCTGGGTCGCGAGATTTGGAAGAACTCCCACGGCAAACGCGGCTAGGCCCGCCTTACAGTCGTTTCATCAAGATTCGCGCCGCCCCGTGTGGACGTCCGCTGGGAGAACAGGGCTGTTGCTGCAAAAAGTCGGGACTTTGGACGGCTTTTTTACCCCGGGCCCGTACAAGCGGCCTCTGGATCTGCGAAAATATCGAGGTCAGAAGGGTGCTTGTCTCGACTCGGTGCTAATAATCCGTCCAAAGTCCCGACTTTTTGCAAAGAAGTGCAAGGGGAGCGGGGTCGCCGACTATCCGCTTGGGTTTTAGACGAGCTTCTCGTAGGCGATGCGCGTGAGGTCGGTCTCCTGGTCACCTTTCTGCGTGAGCTCGAAGGGGGAGAGCTCGGTGAAACCCTGTTTGGCGAGGAATGCGCGCATGGCGACGTTACCGGGGTGCGTATCGATGCGGATACTCTTCAGGCCGTGCATGCGCGTGATTGATTCCGCCTCGCGGAACATGAAGCCCATGACGCCGCGCTCGAGCGCCTCGGCGGCAGTGGCGCAGCGATGAATGGCGAGGTAGGGGGCTGTGCCCTCACCTTCGAACGGGTTGTCGGTGAGCCATCCCACCTGTGCGCGGCAATACTCGGCATCGATGCCGCCTAGCAGCGCCAGCGACCCAAGCAGCGCGCCATCAGCATCTTCGGCGACATGGCAGGCGTTCGCTTCGATATCGCGCTCGACTGCGTCGAGATTGGGATACCCATGCTGCCACTGCTCGATGCCAAACCGAGCGATGGAGCGCTTCCCGTCTTCGAGAATCTCCATCACACGAGGTGCCTCATCGGCGCGCGCAAGGCGCATATGCAGCTGCTGGGTCATCACGAATCCCTTCCTGTCAGAAAACCAAGAAATTATGCCCCAAAGCCTGCTGTTATTCAATTGCAAACTTATCGGGACGCTACAAGGTGTTGCGAGCATGTCGAGGCAGCGAGGCGCTCGAAAAATGCAGGTTTTTGCAACTTGTCAACACCTCGTTTTCGACCTCGATAGAGATGCCATCCGAGTGGTTAGGCAGGAACGGTAAAATCCCAGTTGGCTCGTGCGAGTCAGATGTCGTTTGGTGGGACTTGAATCTGCACGAGTCTATAAGCCGCAAAAACCTGCAACAATCCACCATCATTCTGCCTCTAAAGCGAATCCGCATAAAAAACGGGACACAGGAGAACCCTGCATCCCGGAACGAGTTCCAACAACAACCCCAGCCTGGAGTCATCATCCACGCCAATACGGCGCTTGCTTCTTGGGTCGCCCGGTGCCGGCTCCCCTCCGCGAAGCGTTTGAGGAACGAAGCGACGATCGCTTTGCGGAGGGGAGCCGCACCGGGCGACCCGGGAAGCTCGAGAGCCTATTCTTGGCTCGGGTGCTTGCGGAAGAAATCGAAGCGCGGCGGCAGCGGGACCACGGCGTGCGTGCCGGGCTGCTCGCCCAGGCCTTCGACCAGCGCATCGCAGGTATCGAAGATGTGCTCCCACGAGAAGAAGACATCCGGATCGATGGCAAAGTGCTCGCAGATGAGCTCGCAGCCCGCGGGCACGATGCCGTGCATGAGGACGGTCGCCACGCGCAGCTCGTGGAAGGCGTTGACGAGTGCCTGCGCCATCGCGGCGTCGTTCCCGGCGTTTTTGGCGGCCTTGCTTGCATCGCTCCAGCGCTTGTTGGCGGCGCGCAGATAGGTGTCGCACACGCCGAGCGCATGATGGAACTCGAAGGTGTGCATGGCCTGCTCGAATGCAAGGATGGCCTGCTCAGAGGCGTCGATCACATCGGCATCGGGAGCTCCTGCGGGGATGCAGCCGCTGCGGTATGCGGCCTCGTCGCCCTCCTTGGGCGCCACGCCGTAGAAGCAGGAGCGCGCAAGGCGGTTGAACACGCCGGTGAGCAGCGCACCCTCCTTCAGCACCGGATCGATGACGCGCTTGTCGTCGCGCGCGAGCAGCGGGGTGCCGTCGGGGTTCTTGCCGGTCTCGCGCGTGTCGTAGGCCTTCGGCGAGAAGCTCACCGGCTTTTCGCCCAGGCCGAGCGACAGGAAGTGCGCGCGCAGCTGCTCGGCGGTGTAGTGCTCGAGCAGCTCCGAGGCGGGCGGCGGCGGGGTCTGGGAGCTGGAGCTCGCCTTTTTGCCCATGTAGAGAACATGGTAGTTGGCCACGAGCGTCGACTGCTCCATATGGCAGCCGAGGGCCTCCCACAGCGCCGTCTGCGCGATGCCGTAGAAGTAGATGTTGTCCTGGCCGATGAACTGGTAGGCGTGCGCATCGGGGCTGCACCACCAATCGTGCCAGTCGGCACTGGCGTAGCGCTCGGGAGTACCCGCGGCCTCGGCCTCAGCAAGGACCGTGCGCGTGAAGCTGATAGGCGCCCACAGGCTCTCGGGCCACACCCAGCAGGTGAGGCCGGAACAGCCGCACTCGTCGGGCACGGGCACGCCCCACTCGATGTTGCCGGTGATGCGGAAGGGCACGAGCGCCTTGCCGGAGCGGAAGCGCACGCCACCTGCAGCGAGCACCTCGTGTGCCGCATCGCGCTCCTCCCAGCTGGGGAAGGTGACGGTAAAGGAGCTCTTGTTGCCCTCGGCCTCGGTGACGGTGTGGGCGGGCAGCTGGTCCTCAATGGCGTCGAAGGCCTCGCGGAACTTCACTTGGATGTAGATCTGCGCGGGCAGCAGCCACTCCTCCATGGTCTTCCTCACCACGGGGCGCACGGTCTCGTCGGCTTCGAGCTTGGCGGTGTAGTCCTTCAGGAAGTCGAGGTAGGCCGGCAGGTCGAAGTAGATGTTATCCACAGGGCGCAGCTCAGGCATCTCGCCGGTGAGGGCGGACTTGGGCGCGATGAGCTCCTCGGGCTCGTACTGGTGCCCGAGGTCGCACTCGTCGGCGTAGGCCTTCTCGGATTTGCAGCCCTGGATGGGGCAGCGGCCGATGACCTGGCGGCCGTTCAGGAACTGGCCGGCCTTGACATCGTAGAACTGCTTGGTCGCGCGCTTGTGGAGCACACCCTGCTCGTTCAGCCGCTGAATGACCTCGGCGGTCATCTGGTTGTGGATGGGGGCCGCGGGCGGCAGCGCGGAGCCGCCGAACAGGTCGAGCTGCATCTCGAAGCCGTCGATCGTGGTCTGCTGCAGGTCGTGGTTTGCCTGTACGTAGTCGGTGAGGGTGCAGTCCGAGCCGCACGACTCGATGAGCTTGCGGTGACCCTCCATGATGGGGGAGCCGTAGCAGTCGGTACCCGAGACGAAGATCACGTTCTGCTTGCCTAGGCGGTCGCGCAGGAAGCGCGCGAAGAAGTCGGCGGGGACGAACACGCCGCCCACGTGTCCGAAGTGCAGGTTCTTGTTGCCGTACGGCATGCCGGCGGTGACGACGGCGCGGTGCGGCCACGCGGGGCGGGAATCTTTGCTGAGTTTGCGTGCCATAGCACAACTCCCTGGTCTTGGTTGTTTATGGTTTACGAGCGCATCGGCGTTGCGCCCGCAATGCAGCCTCTCATTATTGCATAGCGCACAAGCTGCAGCGCTGGCAGGCCTCGACATGCGAAAAACGACCAAGGGCAAGAGGCCAATATGCCTTATAGGTGGGTCATTTCCGCGACGCCGTTTTCGCCGATATGAGGGAATCGAGTATGATGGTTGCCATGAAGAAGATATCTGACATCCACACGTTCGAGGACAAGGCGTTCTTGCAGCGCATGACGCGCCTTTCGGTCATCGTGTTCGTGGTCGGCATCGTGGCGGGTGCGCTTTGGTTTTTGCTGGGGGCGCCCGAAATGCTGGGATTGCCGGGATCGGAGCTCGCCGCCGTGATGGTGGAGGGCAAAGGTCCTCATCTGGGTTTTCTTGGGCCGAGCACCCTGTGGTTCGCCATGGGTGCCGTGGCCATATTCGTATCGCTGGCTGCGCATGAGCTCGTGCACGGCCTGTTCTTCAAACTGTTTGCCCCGGCGGGCGCGCGTGTGACGTTCGGTGCCAACTGGAAGGCGGGCATGCTCTATGCCTGCGCCGAGGGCATCGTGTACACGCGTCGGCAGTATCTGGTGATCGCGCTCGCGCCGACATTTGTCGTAACGGCGGTGGCGCTTGCGGTGGGCACCATCAGCGGGTGGCCGCTTCTGGGCTCTGTCGTTGCCGTGGCGCACCTGTCGGGGTGCACGGGCGACTGGTGCTATGCGGCGGCCATTCTCGGTGACGCGCGCATCACGCACTGCGAGGATTGCACGTGGGGCGTTCAGTTCTACGGCGCGGACGACGGGGCACCGAGTTCCGATGCGGACGCCGAGGGGGATGGTCGCCGGTGACCCGACTGCTGTTGCACGCTTGCTGCGCACCGTGCTCGCTGGAGCCCGTTCGCATGCTGGTCGAAGAGGGATTCGAGCCCATCATCTGCTGGACGAATCCCAACATCCAACCCGCTGACGAGCACGGCCGGCGCCTGGAGGAGCTGCGCCGCTGGACTGCGATGATGGATATTCCCCTGATTGAGGCTCACGAGGACTACGCCGCTTGGGAGCACAGCGTGGCGCCCATCGGCGCGCACGAACGCGAGCGCCGCTGCCGGGCGTGCTACGGGTTGCGCTTGGCGGAGGCCGTGCGCGTGGCCGAGGCCGAGGGGTTCGGCCACATCGCCACGACGCTCGCCGTCTCGCCCTATCAGCTGTTCGAGACCTGCAACGACGTGCTGACGCGCCTGGCTGCTGCGCACGGGCTCACGCCGGTCATCCGCGATTTTCGCCCCTGGTATCCCGAGGCCACGCGCCGTTCGCGTGAGCTGGGGATGTATCGGCAGAACTACTGCGGTTGCCGCTTCTCCGCTGCCGAGGCCGCGCTCGACCGCATCCGCCTGCGTGATGAGCGCCGTGCGGCCAAGCAGGCAAAACGGTAAACGTTGTGCCGGAGGCAGTGCCGCCTTACGCCAACCTTACGTTTCCTGGATGATTCGGTGGACGCCGTTCGACATCATGCCGCTATGGGTATACGGACATCAACCGTATCGCTGCGCCGAATGAGGGGGACGCACCATGAAAGGCCGCAAGCATAAGGAGAGTCCGGCAGCGTCGGATTCGCGGAGCCCTGTTCCTGCCGGGCGGAAGGTCAAGGGGGCCGCGCAGATGGTCGTTGGCACAGCGCTTGCCGTCGCGGGTGTGCCCATGTGCATACTGCCCGGTCCCGGTGTGGCGGCTATTGCCGGCGGTGCCGCTTTGGCAAGCCGCGGCCAGCGAAACTTCACGGGACGCGATCCCTCGCATGTCGAACAGCGCCTTGAAGCTGCTGCTCAAAAGATGGGAGAGGTTGCCAAAGATCAGGCGGGCCGCGCGGCGCGAGCGGCGGCTAAAGAGGCACCGGTGGTGGCAAAAAAAGCGTGCTCGCTGGCAGGGCGCGGTGTCGTCGCGGCGGCGCGGGGCACGGCGACGCTGGTGGCGAAAGGGGCACGCGCCGCACGCGACCGTTCCCAAAGCTAGGTTTCCGCCTTATTCATTGCGGCATCAAAGGGTTCAGCGGGGTGAATCGTCATGGGGTATATCGACATCGCCAACGTGGAGGTATTTCGAGGCGCGGCGGGGGACGCTTCTCCGGTCATCTATGTGATCGACTCGACAGACCATCCCATGGGGGTGGGGGCGCTGTCTGAAGGGCGTGCCTGTACCATCGTGAGGGTGCCGGTGCGCGACTGGAACGATAGCCTTACACCCTGGAAGGCGCCGTGTCCGCGCCGTGGTGGCGCACCGTTTGGAGGAAGTGCCGCAGCGACGTTTCTCGATATGCGCGAGACGATCGTTCCCCTGGTCGAGGCGCAGATGGGCGCACATCGGCCAGCGCGCCGGGCCATCTGCGGGTATTCGCTGGGTGGGCTGTTTGCACTGTTTGCATTCACGGGCGATCGCATCTTTTCTGCCTGTGCCTGCCTGTCCGGATCGCTGTGGTATCCGGGATGGGTGGACTATCTGCGCGCGGCTCCGTTCGAAGGCGCCGGTCGTTACGCCTTTTTCTCGCTGGGCAAGAAGGAGCCCAAAGCGGGCGCGCCCGTCATGCGGACCGTGCAAGACGACATGAATGCCTGCGCCGAGATCTTGCGCGATCGCAGCTGCGCGGTCGATGTTTCCCTGGGGCCGGGCAACCACATGCAGCACCATCGCGAGCGTTTTGACGAGGGTATTGCCGCGCTGGAAGCGCACCTGTTGCAGGGGCGCTAGCCCCTAGGTACGAAGAATCTTTTCGAGCGCCTTGCCGCGGGCGAGCTCGTCCACGAGTATATCGAGATAGCGCGCATTTTGCTCGATGGGGTCCTCGATGGTGGCGACGTCGATGCCGCAGATCTTGCCGGTGATGAGCGTGCGGTTGGGGTTCAGGCATGGAGCTTCAGCAAAGAGGGTCTCGTAGGTAACGTCGCGCGCGATTTGGCGCTCGAGGCTGTCGCGGTCGTATCCGGTGAGCCAGCAGGTAACGGTGTCGACTTCCTCGCGCGTACGACCTTTGCGTTCGGCTTTCTGCACAAGCAAGGGGTAGATTCGGGAAAACGAGAGCTGGGCAATTGGCTTGCGCGGCATGGTGCCTCCTTGTATGCGTCGCTTGGCGAGGCCCGCAAAAGCTACTCGCCGCTTGCCAGTGCGCGCAGGGCGCTCGTCGTGTCCTCGGTCGAGACGAGGTTGATGGTGAGGCCGATGGGCGACACGGTGAGCGTGACCACCTCGGAACCCTCGTACGTGATGACTTCGAGTGCCTGGATTTCGTACGTGTCGGATGAGTCCTCGCCCAGTTTGATGGTGCTGGGCTGCCAGACCTCGATGATGTACTCTTCGGGTTCCTCGGGCTTCGGTGCAATACCGTTTACCTTGGAGAGTGGCTCGAATGCCGCTTCGATGGTGGGTTGGTCGGTGATTTCTGCGACAACGTCTCCGGTGGCGGCTTTGCGCACCACGGCGCGACTGAGCTTGCCCCATTCCACGTCCTGCAGGTCTTCCGCGATCTTCGTTGCGTCTTCAGCCATGTCCAAAAGGGAATCGGTGAAATTGTCCGACTCGGTGTTGCCCAATCCGAAGCATCCGGAGACCGGGAGGGCGAGAGCCAACGCAAGGACACCTGTGGTGATAATGTTGCAGCGCTTCACGTGTTTCCGCCTTCCGGTTTGGGACAGTTGCCGTTAGTGTACCGGAATAATCGGGTGCGTTGAATAATGCAAGCTGTTGCGTGCTGCGGCGTTTACGGCGGTGAGGTGTGGGGAGCGACGTCTTTACGCGTTGCCGTTTGCATGAAGGCGACGGTAGGCGATGGCGCCGGCTGCGACCAGTACGCCCGTGGCAATGACAACCGCAATCGTGAGCGTCCAATTCCCCTGTGCAGCAAAGCCCGCCGCGAGTGTCGAGGTGACAACAGAGGGGATGCGTGCGACGGTGGTGATGGCGGCTATGCGCGCCGTGGGGCAGTCGGTGAGGCCGGCGGCATACGTGAGCACGTCTTTTGGCGTTCCGGGGATGAGAAACACGATGAACATCACCGCTTCGAGCCGCTTGGAGTCGCGCAGCCAGGTGACCGATTCGATTTTTTCGCGCGAGAAGAACAGAAGGGCGGCGCGCATGCCGAACGTTTTCACAAGGGCGGTCACGACGAGCGTGCCCGCCAGCTCGCCGATGAGGCACAAGGCGGTGCCGCCCCAGAATCCGAAGAGATAGCCGGCGGCGAGCTCGAGTGGCTCGCCGGGTAGCACGGCGATGACGACCTGCGCGCAGATGGATCCCGCCATGGCGAGCGGGGCCAGGGGGCCTTGGCCTGCGATCCAAGCTTGCACGACCGCTCCGTCGGAGAAGAACTTCCAGAGCGCGGGACCGAAGGCGACACATAGCGCGACGAGGGCGCATGCGCCGATGGCGAGCGCGATGGTGCGAGCGCGTCTGGGCTCGATGTCGGGGCGCTCCGCTCCGGTTCGGGCTGCAGGCTGTAGAGGGGTGCTGCAGGTAACGTCTGCGGTCGAGGGGTCAAAAGGGCTCATGGTTGTTCCTTTCCATGCTTGGTAGCTCAAGCATACGAAGGGGAAGTCAAGAAAGAATCAATCTGCCTCAAGCACTTCATAAGTGCGGGATGCATCACACGGAGAGCTCCCACAGGTTCTTGCACTGGTCGAGCACGCGCTGAATGTCCCAGGTCGCCATGCTGCGCAGCGGGCTGTTGGGATCGCGTATCTCCAGGCTGCCGTCGTCTGCGATTCCGGCGAGCACGATGAAGTGGCCGGTGGTGGTGAAATCGCCGGGACCCATGCTGCAGATGATGGGGTGACCCGCGGCGAGGGCTTCGGCGATAGCGCTTGCGTTTGCAGGGAGCTCGCGCGAACGAAGGCCCAGCATTGCGGCGCCGTCGCTCATGAGCGACCACGATGTCATGCCGTCGGCGGTAAAACCGTGCTGTTCGCTGAACGCTGCGACGTCGCGCGGACTGAGGTCGGTGCGCCCTGTGAGCGCGATCGCCGCCATGGCAAGGCAGGTGGGTCCGCAGCCGTTGTCGGCGATGGTTCCTCCGGCATAGGACTCATCTGCCCAGGTGCGATCTCGCTGGTACAGATAGGGAAGCTCGCCTTGGTGCCAGTCGGTGCTGGGCGTGGAGACGGCAAAGCTGTCGGCGAGGCGCACGACAGCGCCGATGGCAACGGGTGCCGCGATAAGCGCAGCGAGTGCGATAGCGAGTGCGATAAGGATGCCCGGACGCTTGTGGTGACGGTGATCTGCCGCGGCGGCGCTTCGATGTGGTCCGCGGTATATGCGCGTGGGCTGCATGCGCGCGGCGCGCGCGGCACGGTAGGGCTGGGTGCGTGCGGGGCGTGACGGCTGTGGGCGCGTGCGGGTTTCGCGCCCATCGTGTGCATACGCGAATGACCTGTTCATGGGTGCTCCTTTCTACCCTTGATGGCTCAAGCGTAAAAAGGAGAACTCAACGAACACTCAACTTATCGTGAGCAAATCCTTACGTTTTGGCTACGCAGCCGGAGCAAACAGTTTGGCGGTCACACGTGCGCCGCCGTCAGGGGAGTTTTCGACTGACAGGCTCCCGCGATGCTTCTCGCACAGCAGGCGACAGATGTAGAGACCTAGGCCCAGGTGGCCTTCACCGTGCGCGGCGGGTGCGGCAGCGAGCTCGGCTTTGTCTCGCCAAAACGGCTCCAGCGCATGCACGATAGCGGCCTCGCTGAAGCCCGGTCCGTCATCCGTCACGGTGAGCGTGAGCACATTGTCTTGCCAGGTGCAGGAGACTTCGACCGCGTTACGCGCGTGGCGCAGCGCGTTTGCGACGAGATTGTCGGCAACGTTCGAGAGCGCCTGCGAATCGACGGCGATGCGATTGGGAAGGTCGTTGCCGATGGCGTTGAGCTGGATGTCTCGTTCTGCCGCCATGCTGCGGAAGTCATCAGACATATGGTCGAACCATGTTGCGATATCCACGGGCACCGGGGAGAGTTCCGCTGTCTCGAGCGAATCGATGCTGCTCATCGATTCCGCATAACGCCCGAGGCGCACGGCGTGGCGCTCGATTGCCTGAGCAGCCGTTTGCACGGCGGGAACGTCAGAGAGTTTCTGGATCATTTGCGCTTGCCCGCGCATGACCGTGAGCGGCGTGCGCAGGTCATGTGCGAAGGCGGCATTCACCTGCCGGCGGTTTTCCGCCGCACGCCAGAGCGCTCGCTTTGATGTGGCGAGCTCGGAGCGCATGGTTTCGAACTGGGAGCATAGGCGGCCGAGCTCATCGGGACGCTGCGGATCGAGGGAGAAATCCAGATTGTCCGCGGCGATGCGTCGCGCGGCATCGTCCATGGTTTCAATGGGGCGCTGCAGCCGGTTGCGATAGAACAAGCGGCCCGCGATGGCGAGGCATATCACGAAGATCACGGGGACCGAAGCGACGGCGATATCGGCAATGGTGCGGTAGGGTAGCGGGTCGCCGGGATAGGGGACGTAGTAGCCAACGTTCGAGACAACGGGCTTGCTGCCGTCGGCGTTATCGGGGAGCGTCTGCGCGAGCGCGTCGGCCGTCTGCGCTCCAGCGCGCTCGGAGCGCGCATACGCGTCGTAAGCGGCGATGTCGGAAAACAGAAGTGGCTCGTTTGCCTCGGTAGAGCCATCTTCGCTGATTGAGATGCCGAATACGGATTCATCTTCCAAGCGTGCAGGAGGATCGTCGAGGTCGATGGGTTTGGAGTCGGCATAGCGGGCAGACTCGATATACAGCAGCACGACGTCCGATCCTTCGGGCGCAGCCTCCATGCTCTCTGCGGCGTCGAAGGCGGACATCTCGTACCAAGAGAGCGATTCGGCCGGTACCAGCTCATTGCGGTCGCGGTCGTATACGAACGTGCCGGTGTAGGAGTAGGGGTCTTCGTCGAGTGTGCTCAGTGCGAGCGTGCTCAGCAGCCACATCGAAACGAAGGAGAGCGCAAGAGCGACCAGTATGCCCGCCGCAGCATAGAGGAGAAACGCCGTCTTGATGGAACAGTTTTTGAGCCGGTCGCGCACACCCCGACGTGCGTTCGCTAGGCGCGCCACGTGTAGCCCACTCCCCACACCGTCGAGAGCGGTGCCTGGTCGCAGCCGGCATCCGAGAGAGCGCGACGGATGCGGCGGATGTGCTCGGTGACGACCGAGGAGTCGCCCGGCTCGCCCCATACACGCTCGTAGATCATGTCGCGATCGAAGACCTGACCGGGGCGCTTGGCGAGCAGGGCCACGATGTCGAAATCCTTGCGCGCCAGTGCGACCGGCTGGTCGTTGACCGAGACCTCGCGGCGGGCGAAATCGATAGCTATGCCGCCTGCGAAGCGAACCGTTGCCCGGTCGAGCGACCGCTTGTCGCGTGCGAGCTGGGCGCGCACGCGAGCACCGAGCACGTCGAGCGAAAACGGCTTGGTAACGTAGTCGTCGCCTCCCGCGGCGAATCCTGCGATGGCGTCCGCGTCTTCGACGCGCGCGGTGAGGAAGATGATGGGGCAGGCAACGAGGTCGCGTATTTGTCGGCAAACAGAAAAGCCGTCGGAATCCGGCAGGTTCACGTCGAGCAAGATGACGTCGGGCGCTTTGCGAACGGCAGAGACGGCGCTCGCGGCGTCATGGGCAACGAATGTGCGGTAGCCTTCGAGTTCGAAGTACGTGTTGAGCATATCGGCGACATCGTGCTCGTCGTCAACGATGAGGACAAGGGGCGTTTGCGTGCTTGCAGGCGAAGTCGTGTCCATTGCAGCTCCCATCCGAGGTTTCCGTGCCCCAACGTACTCCAGAATAGTCAAGAAAGACTCAACTGTGGGCGGCAAAGTGGCGGCGCGGCGAGCTGATCGGACACGCAAAGCGCGGTGACCAGCCGGCGTGCGAGTCGACGGGAACGGTGAAAGCCAAAAAATCGAGTTTTGGTCATGTGCATAGAGCTCCTGAGGCATCGGGTATTCTGGCATGCATAGTCGCATCATCGTTAACTGGGGAAACGCTAAAAGAAATGTATATAAACGTCCGAAATCGGACAAAAGAAATGTTGCCGAAAGAGCAGGAATTACCAAAACTCGCCTTTTTGTCTACGGCGTGTTCGCGTTGGTCTGTGGGACTGGTAGCAATATGCAAAATCAGCCTATTTTTATGCAGTTCTGAACTGGGCTGTCGTTGCGAAGCTATTCCAACCTGCACCCGGCGGCAACTCTACGCTCCGTAGGTGGCGCGCCGCTTTGATGGCGGGCATACTGTGAGCCGGACGAACAATGCATTGCCGCGCCGCCAACGACTGAAAGGATTCGATGCCGCCATGGCAACCTACTTGACCTCTGAGACTATCAAGACCCTGCGTGAGCAGCGCGGGCTTACGCAACGTGCGCTTGCCGATGCCGTCGGCGTGACCGACAAGGCAGTATCGAAGTGGGAATCGGGGCGCGGCTTGCCCGACATCTCGCTTGTAGAGCCACTGTCTGCGGCACTCGGCGTCTCGGTTGCCGAGCTGCTCACCGGGGATGTGCGTCAAAATGCAAACCGGGCGGGTAACCTCATGCGTTCTAAGTTCTACGTGTGCCCCATCTGCGGCAACGTGGTTTACGCGTTGGGCGAGGGCTCGTTTTCGTGCTGCGGCGTGCAGCTTGTGCCCTGCGAAGCTGAGGAAGCATGCGATGGCCATGCCGTGTCGGTCGAGCGCGTCGAGGACGAGTGGCACGTCACGCTCGATCATCCTATGCAAAAAGACCATTTCATCAGCTTCATCGCGTACGTCACCATGGACGGGGCCGTACTCAAGAAGCTCTATCCGGGGCAGGAGGCGGCGGCACGATTTCGTATAGGCGCATCCGGCGTCATCTACGCTTACTGCAACCGGCACGGTCTGGTGCGCGTGCACACGCCGCGCCGCGAGCGGCCTGCGCACGGCAACATTCCGGGCTAGGCACCAATACGGCGGCAGGTCCAAATATGACGTCTATTTGAGCAGAATCTCAATCATCACGATGAAAGCCGCGATTGCCGCGATGAGCAGTGCGGCGAGCCCCCATGCCTTGGGGTTGCCCCAGTTCATTGCCCAGCCGATGCCGAAGCGCCGGGGCACCACGACGGAGGGGTCCTCGCGGTTGACGTAGAAGACGCCGAGCTTCCAGCGCTCATCGTCATCGAAGTCGAGAGAGCTTGAAGCGGTCATGCGGCGCAGGAGCCTCGACCCCGCCTGTCCGTAATACAGCGAGACGGCGAGGTTGGGAATGATGGCTCCGATGACGATGACAACGAGCGCGACGATGGATTGCTCGGAGGTGACGATGCCGGCGAAGGCGAGCGGCATGATTGCAATCGAAGCGGTTATCACGAGGCCCGTTACGAACAGCGCTGCGCTCTGCGCGCGGGCGAACATGCCATAGGCGATGGCGGATGCGACGGGGTGCTCGGGCGAGGTGGGCCTGCGGCTCCTGAGTATCTGCCAGTGCGACGCGGTGAGGCAGAGCGCCATGAACGCCTGGACGGCAGCCGGCATGGCGACGACCTGCCAGCCCTTGGCCATATACTCGTCGACCGCCCCCGTGGCATTGAAGTGCATGGGCACGGGGTCAGGCATTGAAGGGTAGAGCGCGAGCGTGAGGCCAAACGTTGCCAGGATCACGGGCAGATACAGGAGGTTCCAGGAAAGCGGCAGCGGTCTGGGCGCGTTCGCGTCTGCCGTGCCGGCGACGGCGGCGAGCCGTGCCGTGCGTGTTTCCCAGCCCTCTGCGCGCTTAATTGCCTGCACGCGCGTGCGGAAGACGAGCATGAGCGCAAAACCCACGGCTACCGGTACGCACACAACCGCCGCCATCGCAATCGGGTACGTGGAGGAGAGCACGAGGGTGGCGACGGAGGACACGGCAGAGACCGCGAGGACGCAGGCGAGATAGACCAGTCGCATGCGTCGAATGCGCGGGTCTTTCTGCGCGGATTCGGGCACGCTCACCGCGAAGGCCTCGCGTCCGCGGGTGAGCCAGGGCGTCGCAGCGATGAACGAGCCGGAGAGGAACGTGATGAGCGCCATCGACACGTTTGTGATCAGCGCAATAAGATGAGGTGACATGTATGCTCCTAGTCCAGGTTATTCGCGGCGTGCCTCGCAGCGGCGATGAATGCATCCCGCGTGCCGCCGCTCGCCTTGAACTCGATGGCGAGTTTGGCGAGCGCTTCCGTGAGGTCCGTCTCACCCATGCCGGCGGTCGGATCGGCGGGGGCGTCCGCCACGTAGGCACCGCGACGCCCGAGCATGATGACGTAGCCCTCGTCGCGCAGCGTCGCGTAGGCCTTGTTGACGGTATGTAGGTTGATACCTAGGTCCTCGGCAAGCGAGCGCACGGAGGGCAGGGCGTCGCCGGGGCGCAGCTCGCCGGAGGCGATTCCAGTTATGACGGAGTCGCGCAGCTGCAGGTAGAGTGGCGTCTCTGAGAGTTTGTCGACGGTTATGACCATGGTGTTTCCGTTTCGCAAAATTGTTCTATATGAACTATAGCAAATAGTCCAAAAGCATGGTAGTATGCCCGCAACTGTTATAGCTGACCTATAGCAGAACTAACACAGTGGTAGGCAGGAGGTATCCATGGAACGATTCGTCCTCGAAGTGAACCATTATCGGAAGGAGTACGGTGACCATATTGCCGTGCGCGACCTTTCGCTTTCGGTGGCGCCCGGCGAGATCTGCGGCTTTATCGGCCACAATGGCGCCGGCAAGACTACGCTTATCCGCTCGGTGGTGGGCGCGCAGCCTCCCACATCGGGTACGGTGCGGGTTTGCGGTCACGACGTGTGGCGCGACGCGATAGCCGCCAAGCGCCTTATGGCCTACGTGCCGGATAACCCCGACGTCTACGACTTCCTCACCGGCATGCAGTACCTGGACTTTGTCGCCGACGTCTTCGGTGTGGACGCGGCTAAGCGCCGCCAGCGCGTAAGCGAGCTCGCGACGCGTCTGGAGCTTGCGGACGCCCTTGGGGACCCGGTCTCTGCCTACTCCCACGGCATGCGCCAGAAGCTCGTGCTCGTGGGGGCGCTGCTGCACGACCCGACCCTTCTCGTGCTCGACGAGCCGTTCGTCGGTCTCGACCCGGCGGCTTCCCACGAGCTCAAGACCATCCTGCGCGAGCGTGCAGACGCAGGTAGTGCGGTGTTCTTCTCGTCCCACGTGCTCGAGGTCGTGGAGCGGCTGTGCGACACCGTCGCGGTGATCAGGCACGGCGAACTCGTAGCCTTCGGACCCACCGATGAGGTGCGCGGCTCGGCGTCGTTGGAGGACGTGTTCCTCGAGCTTGTTGAGAAGGGCGCCGATTCGGCACATCCATCTCGCGCGTAGTTTTCCGCAGCCAAGACGAAGAGAGGACATCATGAAACCAGTTAAGACCCATATCGTTATCAGCACCGTCCTATGTTTGCTGACCCTTGCTGTGCTTCTTGCAACCCGCGGATATCTGCCCGATCGGATTCCCATGCAGTGGGGGCTTACGGGCGAGGCAAGCTCCTTCTGGCCGCGCGATGCCGTGGTGTTCGGCGTGCCCGTCGCCTGCGTCGCAATCAACCTACTCGTGTCGGCAAGGCTTGCGGGTAAGGGCGAGAAGCGTATCGCCATGTACTACCTCACACCCGCAGTCGCGCTCGTCGCGACGGCAGTCATTGTCTTCTTGGGGACGAGGTGAGAGCGATGGCGGTTGGTTCCGGAAGCCACGGCTTTCTCCCGCTGTTGAGACTCCAGGTGGGGTCGCTCCTCTACAGCCTCGGTGTGCGACGCGGCTCCGGGCGATTGCGCGCCGCTGGCGTCTGCGTGCTCGCTGCCTTTCTTGTCGTCATGGCGGTCGCCTACATGTGGGCGCTCGGGTCCGGTATGGTCGCCGCGGATGCGGGGGAGGCGATTCCCGCGCTCGCCGCGCTCGCGGGTTCGCTTGCCGCGGTGGCGCTTGTGTTCGTGAAGGCGCCGGGTACGGTTTTCGGCTGTCGCGACTATGATCTCGTAGCGGCGCTGCCGGTGCCCGTGCGCACGGTGGTGCTCGTGCGGACGGCACCGCTCTACGGCTTCGGCATCGCGCTTTCTGTGTTGCTGTCGGCACCGCTGCACGCGGCGTACCTCCTGGCGACGACTCCGGCTCCGGGGGCGGTTGCGACGGCGGTCGTCGTGTCCGCGCTGGCGCCGCTCGCACCGGCGGCGGTGGCCACACTTGCCTCACTTGTACTCACATCGGTTGCCGTGAGGTTCCGTCATGCGGGCGTGGTCCAGCTTGTTCTGTCGGCGCTGCTCGTTGTGGGCGTGGTTGCCGGATCGTTTGCGTTCAGCGAATCGTTTTCCGGTGCCGACGACGCCACTGTTCTCGCGGCGATGGGCGATATGGCGGGCGCGCTTTCCGTGGCGGTTTCGTCAGCGTACCCGCCTGCGGCATGGGCGGGCGCTGCTGTCGTCGACGGGTCTGCGACGGGCCTTGTCGCTTTCTGCGCGCTATCGCTCGCGTGCCCGGCTTTGGTGACGTTGGGTCTTGCCGCCCGGTATCCCGCGGTGAACGCTTTGGCCGCATCGGGTCCCCGCAGCCGTCGTAGGAAGGCAAGGGTTTCGGCGGCGACAAGCCCGCTTTCCGCCCTCACGCGTAAGGAGCTACGCCGTATCGGATCCATGCCCTTCTATGCTATGAACGGCTGCGCGGGCCTGCTCCTCATGGTGATGGCGTCGGTCGCGGCATCCGTGTTCGGGGTGGATGCCCAGCTTTCCTCCGGGGTTGTCGACGGTGTGCGTCTCGACGCCCAAGCGGTAGAGGCTATGCGTACTCAGATCGACGCGGCGCTGCCATGGGTATTCGGGTTCTGCGGCGCTATGTCGCTCACGGCGAGCCCCTCGGTCTCGCTCGAGGCACGCGCGAACTGGCTTATGCTCACGGCGCCGGTGGGAGCCGGAACCGTGCTGACATCGAAGCTGCTCGCCAACATCGTGCTCGGTGGGGCCGCGGTGGCGGCTTCGGCCGTGGCGCTCCTCGTCGGAGGGATTGCGCCTCTAATCGTTCTGCAAAGCGCCGTCTGCGCGATGGGCATGCTCGTCGGTTTCGCCTCGGTCGCGCTTTCCATCGATGCCTTGCGCCCCAATTTCGCCTGGACGTCTCCCTCCGAGATCATCAAGCGCGGCCTGCCGGTGATGGCGGGGTCGCTCGGCGGGGTGCTTGTGTCGCTCGGTCTCGGATTCCTCTCGGTGACGGCCGCCGGCGTCTTCGGGCCCATGGCATCGGTTGCGATCAACCTCGCCGCTCCGGCTGTTTGTGCGCTCGTCGGCCTCGCCGTCCTCCGCACGATCGCCCGTCGCGGCCTTCCGGGTCCCAGCTGGTAGCGACAAGATGGTGCCAGGTCCAAACTTGTCGGGTTCAAACTTGTCGCACTGAAGGTACGGCATCCCTTCTTGAAAACGAACACATGTTCTGTTATCGTGAGGAGACAATAGGCCACTAGCAGGGAGGTCGAGATGGTTTACGACTTCAAGAAAGAGTTTCGCGACCTGTATCAGCCCAAGGCCAAGCCGTCGTTCGTCGATGTGCCGGCGATGACCTTCGCCGCCGTGGCAGGAACGGGCGATCCCAACGAGGAGGGCGGCGCCTATAGCCGTGCGCTGGAGCTGCTGTACGCGTTCTCCTACGCCGTGAAGATGTCCAAGATGGGCGACTGGCAGCCAGAAGGCTACTTCGACTACGTCGTGCCGCCGCTCGAGGGTCTGTGGTGGGGCGGTGCAGGCGCAATCGACGGTGCGTCGATTGCGGATAAGAGCGCGCTCTCATGGGTGTCGCTCATTCGCCAACCGGACTTCGTGACACCCGAGTCGTCCCCGAGACTTCTCGAGATGGTCGCCGCGAAGAAGCCCGCGCTTGCCGAGGGGCTTGCATCCGGGATGCTCCGGCTCGTCCGATTTGCCGAGGGGCCGTGTGCGCAGGTGATGCACCGGGGCCCCTATGATGACGAACCGGCAACCGTCGCCGCGCTTTCCGCGTTCATCGCGGAGCAGGGGTTTGCGACGGATATCGCTGCGGGAGGGGAGTCACCCGAAGGGCACCGGACGACGGCGGCGTTCGATGCCGAGGCCGTGCTTGTAGCGCTTGATGCGGATGGTGCCGTACCGAGCGTGCGCTTGCACCACGAGATCCACCTCGGAGACCCGCGTCGCACCAAACCGGAGAAGCTGCGGACGGTGATTCGCCATCCCGTGCGGAGGTGCTGAGTGCTATGCGATGCCCATATACAGGTCGGTTGCATGTGCATTCAGCCGGATGATGCCATTATGCCGTGGCATGCTGCGGACGCCTTAGTTGCTCGGGTTTTGCCATTGTTAACTAAAAGAAGTAGATATTTCTGGTAAGGTATATAAATGAAAAATCTATTTCTGTTAGGAGTTGTATGGCAGGTCAAACACCCATCCCGGTGGCGCGAGCCATGCGCAATGTGGCAACCAATCTTGACCTTGCGCGACGTCAGCAGCGGATTACGCTCGAGCTGCTTGCAGAGCGTGCGAACTTATCGGTTCCCACCGTGCGAAAGCTTTTGAACGACGGCGCGGGAACATTCGAGAACTTCCTGCGTATCGCCCGCATCCTGGGAATGCTCGAGGAAATCGTCGATGCGACGGACCCTCTTCGTACACCGATTGGAAGGGCGCGGGCGGAGCAGGACGTGCCTAAGCGCGTGAGGAGGTGCTGACGTGGAATTCACGATAACCGTGCAAATAGAGGGAAAGGACATCCTCGCAGGCAATCTTCGCGCTCTTTTCTCCTGCGCAGTGGGGAATACGGATAACCATCTGCGAAACTACGGGTTTTTGCGCGAGGCATCAGGATGGAGGCTCTCGCCTGCTTTTGATGTCAACGCGACTCCTGGCTCCGAGGTGAAGTATCTTGCGACGGGCCTTGATTTCGATGGGCGTGAGGCTGATCTGGAGGCTGCATTCGCGGTGAGCGATTTCTTTCGGCTGGGCATTGCCGACGCCCGCGATATAGCTTCTTCGATGGTTCGGACGTTGGAAGGTTGGCGCAGGGCGGCGCGTGCAGATGGCATATCGGAGGCGTCGATCGAGTATATGGCCGACTGTTTCGAGACGGGTGTGTGTAAGCTGAAGCGGCTGGTGCGATAGAGGCAGATATGGGGGTCGGGGCGAGGGCCCTTAAGGATTCGGAATCCTTAAGGGCCCTTGCGTCCACCTGCGGGCTTAAGCGCTCTGGTTAGGCGGGGTTCGAGGGCGCTGCCGGAGCCTCAGGGACGGCGACCTCGCCCAGGCGGGCGATCTGCTCGATGGGGAAGATGCCGACCGGGTCGTCCACCTTGGTGCCGCCGAGCACGATCGTGTCGTCGCGCATATCGATCTGCGTCGAGAACACGGCGGGGTTGAAGCCGGATGCGATGAAGCCTATGGCGGCGATAACGATGCCTACGGCGATAAGTCCGCCCGCCACGGCGAAGAAGGTCTTCTTGGCGTTGGTCATGGTCTTGCCTCCTAGTTGCTCGCTGCAGCTAAACGGGTGGTGGTATCCATATCTGCCCCGCCGTCGGTGCCGTCAGTCCCGAAAGGTGAGGTGGGAAGGCCGCCGCCGTTTCCGTTCCGGTCCTTCCAAAAAGGCGAGATCGCTTTTTTCACCCAAAGTGCCGAGATGCGTGCGATCTGCTTGGAGATAACCCATGCCGCGGCGCCGGTAAGCAGCGCTGCGCCGATAAGGGCGAGGCCGCAGCCGAGCATGGCGAGCACGTACGGCACGTTCCCGATTGCGATGCCGGCGGTCGTCAGGGCGAGGGCGGACAGACCCACGGCGCCGAGCGCCGCGGCAACGACCCACACGCAGAGTGCCAGCGCCCAGATGCAGATGTACACGCTGAGCGCCACGGCGGCGAAGGCGATCAGTAGCGCGAGCCACACGGGCGAGCCCAGGATCACGAGCACCCACAGCAACACGGTGCTCCGCCTGCGCGTCTTCGCGATGGCGCGCGGCACGGCGGGCATGTCGTCGAGGATGGCCTCGGCCACCTCGCCGGGCGTGCCCATGGCGGCCACGGCCTGCTGTTCGGACATGCCGTCCTCCATGCGGTCGGCGATGGCCTCCGCATAGAACTGCCTGGTCTCTTCAATCTGATCGGCGGGCAGGCAGGCGAGCAAGTTGCCGAGCCGGTCCAGGAACTCATCTTTCGTCATGATTGTGCTCCCTCCACGTATGCGTAGATCTCCTGTACGGACGGCCATTCGGCGAGGAACTCGCCGATGCGCGCCCGGCCGGTATCGGTTATGCGGTAGTACTTGCGCAGCCGCCCGTTGTGCTCGGCGGTGCGCGCCGTGATGCACCCGGCCTTCTCGAGTCGTTTCAGCAGCGGGTAGAGCGTCGACTCCGTGAGTCCCATGGACGCGGGCACGTCTTTCACGATCTGGTAGCCGTAGGACTCCTCGCCGGAGACGGCGGCGAGCACGCATGCCTCCAGAAAGCCACGCTTCATCTGGGCTTCCATCCGCACACCTCCTTTCGTCTTATACTGTACGACACATACTATACGGCGTAAGGTATAGGACGTCAACAGGTTTTGTGGAGCAATTCGGAGAGGAGGGTAGGAGCTGCAATCTGCCTCGCCGGCCACGACGGAAATGGCTTCTTGCCAATTTGAGTAATAGCAGGTCAGAGTGCCTGTAAAGCACTTTATACTGCAATTTGGGCGCCACTCGTCTACGTTTGAGGCGTCGGATGGGTTGCGAAGGATCGGATGGGTGTATGGACGTCGGCAACCAGATCAGGGAGCGTCGCACGCGGCTCGGCATCTCCCAAGAGGAGCTCGCGCAAAAGCTCTACGTGAGCCGCGTCACGGTCAGCCACTGGGAGACGGGCAAGACGCTGCCCGACGTCCAGAGCATGCTGCTTCTCGCGAACCTCTTCGGCACCACGATCGACGAGATGGTGAGAGGGGATGTGGACGAGATGCGCGAGATGGTCGAGAAGAACGAGCGGAGGACGAAGTCCTTCGCGATGGCGCTGGGGGCGGTGGAGGTGGTCGTGGTCACGGCACTCGCCGTGACGGCAGTCGCGGGGCGTGCCTACCTGGAGCCGGTGCTGCGCCTGCTGCTTGCGGTGCTGGCGCTGGCGTTCTCGGTGGCCGTTCTGGCGGCGCGGCGCGGGCGGGGCGACGGGGACGCGAGGAGCGCCGCCGAGCTCCTCGGCGCGGCCACGGGTGAGCCCGCGGAGGTCGCCCGCGCGAGCGGGGCCGCCCTGGGGATGCGGGTTGTCCTGCAGGTCTTCGCCGGTCTCGCGGTCGGCGTCGGCGTGCTCGTGGCGGCAGACGTCCTCCTCGACCCCGCGACGTTCCGAAAGCTGGCAGTCGTTCTCGCCGTCGCCGTCGTGCTCGCAGGTTCCTTCGCCTTGGGGCGCCTCGCCCGCCCGACGTGGGCGGCCACCGTCCTGCCGGCGCTCTGGGTCGCGGGCGCCGTCGCCCTCGGCGCGGCGACGGGCGGCCTCGGCTCGCCCCGCGACTGGTTCGCCGTCGTGGGCGGCGCGGTGGTGCTCCTCGCGTTCTGGGCGATCGGGCGGAGCCGCCGCGGGTAGGCATGGCATCGCCCCGTTGCCCCGCCTGGCTCCGCGTGCGAGAATGTAAGAAATACATTTCATGGACGCGAGAGGGGGATGGCTGTGGCCAAGCAGAGGTACGCCTTCGAGAGCAAGATCCACGTGTACCGCGCCACGCGGCGCATGACGCAGGCCGAGCTCGCCGAGGCCGTGGGCGTCTCGCGCCAGACCATCGTCCAGCTCGAGCGCAACCGCTACAACCCCTCGCTCCTGCTCGCCTACAGCATCGCGCGGGTCTTCGGCGTCACGGTCGAGGATCTCTTCGATTTCAAGGAGAACGAATGATGGACGCCCTTGGGACCGCCCTCTACCAGTTGCTCGACAGCTCGCTCGTGCTCAAGGTGGGCGCTTGGCTGTGCCTGCCGCTCTCCGTTGCCGTGATCGTCATGGTCGCGCGGCCAAGGAACCGCGACGAGCGTGGTTGGAAGATCTTCGGCAAGGCGGGCGTCGTGGCCTTCGCGGTGTTCTTCGTCGCGGTGAACCTCATCGCCAAGTCCTCGGGCGGCGTGCCGATGGAGATCTCCTACGTCTTCTATGCGAGTACGCTCCAGTGGCTCTACAACCTGGTGCTCGCCGTGTGGATCGTGGCCGTCCTGGTGCTGCGCCGCGTCATGTAGCGTCTCCGGCTCCGCTGCGGCGGAGCCATCTCTTTCACTCAGGATGATAGAAATAATTGACATGGAGCGAGAAATACCAGATACTCCGGCTATGGACAGTCAGCCCCGAGGGGGCACGTAGGAAAGGAGCCACCCATGGCCGAGACCACCGCAGCAGCCATCGAGAAGGACGTCGAGAGGGGCGCTGCCACCGAGGACCCGCGCCCGGCGGACCTCTTCGTCGTCGGCGCCGTCCTCGTCGCCGCGCTCGCGGCCTTCGCCCTCTACTTCTGGCGCCTCGCCGTGGGCGACGCCGCTGGGGCCGACGGCGTCACGCCGCTCCTCTTCGCCCTCAGCTGCGTGTACCTGTGCTTCGAGGCGCCGCGCCGCCGCACCGCCAGCGTGCGGGCGGTGAGCGCGCTCGCGGGTGTGGACGCCGTGCTCCTCTGCGCCTGGGCGCTCGTCCAGGTCGTGCAGGTGGCGCTCTCGTAGGCGCGGCGATTTGCCCGAGGGTGCGGGCGATGGGATAATGGACGCGTCTGCACGCGGCGTCTGGAAGGAGTCGGCCTTGGACACGCTCGCCGCCCTGCTCGACAGCCCCCTCGCGCTCAAGGTCAACGTGGGCGTCGGCGTGGCGCTGTTCGTGGCCTTCCTCGTCTACTGGTTCTCCCGCGAGGGGCGCGACGAGCGCGGCCGCAGGGTCGTCTCCGTCGCGGCCCTCGCCGCCTTCGTCATGCTGTTCGCCGCCCTCAACGTCTTCGGCGTGCTGTACCCCTGGATGGTCGAGGGCGGCTGGGTCCGCGTGGCGAACTGCCTCCAGCTCGCCTACGGCGTCGTGCTCCTCACGGCGGACGCGGCCATCCTCGTCGCCCGCCGCTCGAGGTTGGAGTAGGCGCGCCGCAGGGGGTTGCCCCCTCTTGCTCAGAGGTGCCATCGGGCGCCCCGTGGGAGCCTCCCGCGGGGCGCCCTCGCGTCTCCATGCATCTATATCGCTTTTCACGGGTACAATCGCATCGATGTAACCGCACAAGGAGACGCGTATGACGACTTCCCTCTAGCCGACCAGCCTGACAGCAGTGCGGGCCGCTCTCCCCGGCGACGCCGGGGCGGTTCCTCGTGGCCTGCAATCGGATAGAGAGAAGAAAGCCATGGCCAAGAACGCCAACACCTTCGCTTCAATTCATCCCGTCCCGTTCCCGCAGGCGCGCGCAGCGGCCCTGCGGGTGCTGACCGCGCCCGAGTTCGCCGGGAGGGCTTTCCTCGAGGGCGGCCTCGTCCCCTGGGTTGCCTCCGGACGCGACTCGGGGCGCCTTCACGGTGACGTGGACATTTCGGTTCGCACGGCCGACATGCCGGCCGTGCGCGCATGGCTCGCCGCCGAGGGCCTGTACAATCCCGCACTCGACTCGCTCAACCTCCCGTGCAACGCGGATCACGGGGACTTCGGCGTCCATGCCGTGGCGGGCGGCGTGCTCGTGAGCTTCTGCCCGTTCCGCTTCGAGGGCGGCGATCTCCGCCAGCGCAACGCCGCGCTCGCGGCGACCGACGGCTTCGACGCCCTGCTCGAGGCGACCGTCCCCGGCGCCGCGGAGGGCGACCTCTTCGAGGTGCGCGCGCTGCCGGGCGGCGCCGTTATTGGCTGCGCCGCGCTCGAGGCCGTCCGCGCGGCCAAGGTCGCGAGCGGTCGCGAGAAGGACGCGCACG
>CALULJ010000013.1 GCA_944321445.1 uncultured Collinsella sp. | reverse complement strand
GGCGGATTGTTTGTATTATAATCGCTAATACAAAAGATGCAAGGAGGTATCCCCTATGCTGCAAATCTCTCATCTCGCCCAGACCTACGGCGCCTCTGGTGAGGCCGAGGTGGGCAACATGGGCCGTATCGAGGCGATCGACGCCTTCATCGCGTCGGTGGTCGCCGGCCACGAGCTCATTGTGTCTGTCGTGGCGAGCCAGGTGCTCTCCAACGTGCCCACGGCGATTCTGCTGTCGGGCTTCACATCCGACCTTCCGGCCCTCATCGTGGGCACGAACATCGGCGGGCTGGGCACGCTCATCGCCTCCATGGCGAGCCTCATCTCCTACAAGCAGCTCGCGCTGTGGCTGCCCGCCCACAAGGGCCGCTACCTCGTGATGTTCACGGCGTGGAACGTGGCGTTCCTGGCGGTTCTTCTGGCGCTTGCCCTGCTGTAGCGAATCTGGGGAGGACGCGCAGGCCCCGCCTTCACGCGTTCGATCCGGATGCTCCTACGACGCGAGCAGCGATGCTCGCTCGGGGTGCTTCTCGAACCAGGTGACGGCGTAGCTGCAGGTGGGGTGCGCACGACGGCCGGTTTCCTCGAGTTCCTGCGCCACGTTTTCCAGCAGCTTCCCGGCTATGCCCTGGCCGCGCAGCGACGGGTCCACAAAGGTGTGGTTGATGTTGACCACGCTGCCGTCCTCGGCGGGGAACGTCACCTCGGCGAGCACGGTCCCTTCGGGGTCAACATAGCGCACGGCGTTGGAGTGAATCTCAAACTGGTTGGTATCCATGAGGTCACCTCTCATTTCGAGTTGATACGCATCCCGTTGTACCCCGTCGGATGCGCACGCGTGCGGCGGGTGTGCCACCGGTAACGCATCGGTAACAGGGCGTTGCCGTTTGCTGCACAAACGGCAACGCCGGCCGAGGAACCTGCAACCGTTTGTAAACATTTTGGTTTCGGTACCATATGCCCTTTTGCGCGATAAGGCGGTCGCGCGATAATCGCCGTTACATGATTGTCCGTATGCACTTGCGCCCCGCGCACGTTCGATGCCCATGAAGGAGACGCCCATGTCCATGCACTTCAAGCGCCTGCTGCCCATCCCCAAGGATATCCGCCAGGAGATGCCGCTTTCCGATGACATGGCGCGCAAGAAGTCTGCCTTCGATGCGCAGGTGGCAAACGTGCTTGCCGGCAAGGACCCGCGCCTTCTGCTGATCATCGGCCCGTGTTCGGCCGACCGCGAGGACTCGGTGCTCGAGTACGCGACGCGCCTGGCCGCGCTTGCCGACCGCGTGCGCGACCGGTTCGTCATCATCCCGCGCGTGTACACCAACAAGCCGCGCACAAAGGGCACCGGCTACAAGGGCCTGCTGCACAATCCCGACCCCGAGGGCGCACCCAACCTGCTCGAGGGCGTCAAGGCCATCCGCCGCATGCACCTGCGCGTGGTGGAGGAGACCGGCATGTTCACGGCCGACGAGATGCTGTACCCCTCCAACTACCAGTACCTGATCGACCTTCTGGGCTACATCGCCGTGGGCGCGCGCTCCGTGGAAAACCAGGAGCACCGCCTGGTGGCGTCCGGCGTGCCCATGCCCGTGGGCATGAAGAACCCCACCGGCGGCTCGACCGATGTCATGCTGAACTCCATCTACGCGGCGCAGCAGCCGCAGACCTTCCTGTTCCGCAACTGGGAGGTCGAGACCACGGGCAACAAGTTCGCCCACGCGGTGCTGCGCGGCTACATCGGGGAGGACGGGCTCAACTACCCGAACTACCACTACGAGTACCTGGAGCGCCTGGCGGCCAAGTACACCGAGGCCGATTTCGCGAACCCCGCGGCCATCATCGACTGCAACCACGACAACTCCGGCAAGCGTCCGCTCGAGCAGATCCGCATCATGAAGGAGGTGCTCGACTCGTGCCGCCGCTCGCCGGCGATCGGCACCCTCGTGCGCGGATTCATGGTGGAGAGCTACCTTGAGGACGGCAACCAGCCGGTCGACGGTGGCGTGTACGGCAAGTCGATCACCGACGCGTGCCTTGGCTGGGAGAAGACCGAGCGCCTGGTGCTGGAGATCGCCGACCGCGTGTAGCGCTCGGTGCGAGCTCGATCGTCGCGCGCCGCTGCGAGAGGCCTTGCCTTTCGCAGCGGCGCGCTTTTGTGTGCGCGAATGCCCTAGCCCGCTACCACGCGGCGGCTGCGCGGGCGGTTGAGCACGAGGGCGAGCAGCGCGACGATGCCAGCGCTGACGAGGATCGATGCCGTATCGCCCAGCGTGATGAACGGGACGCCCACCATGACGCCGCTGAGGTAGGGGATAAGCCACAGCAGCCAGACCAGCGTGCTGAAGCGGTGGAAGGTCTGCTCGCGGTGGCCGTCGCGTCGCAGCCATGTGAGCGTTGCCCACAGGGCGTGGACCAGCATGAGCACGATGGCGACGGCGCCGGTGATGCCGTGGGTTGCCGATGCCGAGCCGGCGCTCTCATGTGCCATGGCGGTCATGAAGGTGGTGCCGGTCGTATCGAACGCGAGGCCGCACCAAAAGAGCGCGACATGCGCGCCGGAAAGATGTCCCGACTTTCGCTCTGAGAATACTCCGAAGGTGTAGAAAACGAGCGCGAGGGTGATCGCGGCGCTGGCAAGCATGAGGGTAACGGGCATGGATGACTCCTTTCCTAGCTATGAACACTGTTCATATGAACTATGTTCATGCTACAATCGACGAACATCGCGTACAAGAAAAACGTTCGATACGCTGCTGCCGAGAGGGATTTACCCTGAACGCTTCACAGCGATGTTCAGCGCGGGGTCTCTAGGGAGCGGGCGTGCGGCGCAGTCGAGCGTGAAGGAGGAGTGCAGCCTATGTCGAGCACGTCGAGTATCTCGCGCGACGAGATCGCGCGCGTCGCATATGAGCGGGCGCGGTCGGATGGGCTCGCCGCGTTGAGCATCCGGTCGATCGCCCGGGAGTGCGGCGTGGCGGTCGGGACGATCTACAACTACTTTCCCGACAAGGCGACGCTCGTGACGAAGGTGATTGAGTTGTTTTGGGAAGGCGTGGCATTCGGCCTGCCATCTTGCGCTGTGGGTTCGGCTGAGCGTGGCGGAGGCCCGGCGTCGCCATGTCGGTCGTGCTTTGCGTACGAGGCGGGGGAGAGCCTGGTTGGATTTTGCCGGCGCTCGTATGGCGAGCTGTCCCGCGCGCTCTCGGTTTTTCGGGAGGGTTGGTTGGCGGAGGCGGCGCCGCTCGATGCACGTATGCGCTCACGGGGGCATCGGGCGGAACGGTCGTGTTTTGCGCATATCCACCAGAGCATTGAGCGTGTGATACAGGGTGATGCCGGTATCGACCCGGCGGTAGTCGAGCGTATCGGACTGAGCGATTTGGCTCGATTCGTGTGGGACAGCATGTACGGATCCCTGCGTGAGGGGAGCACCGATTGCGAGGTTCTGCTTGCGCTGCTCGAGCGCGCGCTCTACCGGCAGGATGCGCCCGCGGGACAATAGGGGCGGCGCTCTCGATACATGAAAGGCGGTGCGGGCGATGGCGTGCTTTGCATATGGCGAGACCGAGCTCACCCATCTGCGCTCTCGAGATGCGCGGCTGGCGGAGGCGATCGATGCAATCGGGCACGTGGAGCGTGAGGTCGATCCCGACCTGTTCTCGTCGGTCATGCACCACATCATCGGGCAGCAGATTTCCACGAAGGCGCAGGCGACCATCTGGGAGCGCATGTGCGCGCGTCTGGGTGAGGTGACGCCGGCGTCCGTGCTCGCGTGCGGGCGCGACGGGCTGCAAGGCTTGGGTATGACATTTCGCAAGGCTGATTACCTACTGGATTTCGCCGAGCGGGTGGAGAGTGGGGCGTTTGACCTCGACGCCGTGGCGGCCATGTCGGACGAGGACGCCATCGCCGCGCTGTCGCAGCTCAGGGGCATCGGCCGCTGGACGGCGGAGATGATCTTGCTGTTCTGTCTGCAGCGGCCCGACGTGCTGGCCTACGACGACTTGGCCATCCAGCGCGGCATGCGCATGCTCTACCATCACCGGAAGATCACGCCGCAGCTGTTTGCCAAGTACCGGCGGCGCTACAGCCCGTACGGCAGCGTCGCGAGCCTGTACCTGTGGGCGATCGCGGGTGGGGCCATCCCGGGGATGCGGGACTGGGCGCCCAGGAGACCGGCTGCCTCGACGCCGCGACGTGATAAGGAGGCACGAGCGTGATGAGAACCGAGACTTACGACTCCCCGTTGGGCGGACTCGTGCTTGCGGCAGACGTCGAGGGCCTTGCGGGCGCATGGTTCGCAGGTCAGCGGCACTATGGCGAGTTCGGGTCGGTGTGGAACACGCTGGTGGGCGATTTCGAGCGCCCGGGCAATGCGGGCGACGGGGCGCAGGCTTGTGTTCTTGCGCAGGCACGTGCGTGGCTCGACGCGTATTTCGCTGGCGATAATTCGAGCGGGCTGCCGCCGTTGCATCTAATGGGCACACCGTTTCAGCAGTGCGTGTGGCAGCTTCTGCTTGAGATCCCGTATGGCCAGACGACCACGTACGGTGCGCTGGCGCGTGAGCTTGAGCATCGCTTCGGTTCGCGCACGTCGGCGCGGGCCGTGGGCGGTGCCGTCGGGCGCAACCCCGTCTCGATCATCGTGCCGTGCCACCGCGTGCTTGGAGCGAACGGTGCCATCACGGGGTATGCTGGCGGTGTCGACCGCAAACGGGCGCTGTTGGAACTCGAAGGCGTGCGCGTATAGGAAAAGAGGCGCTAGGCTGCGGTCCGAATGGAGGATACGGGCTGAAGGTGCGTGTCAAAAACCATGTATAGCAAGTTCGGGACGAAATTTGGGTGTCATCTGCTCGTATGGGAAATACACGTCAACAAGACCGCAGGAAACAACTGGGCTTTTCTTGAGCGGTATTTTCCCTATGGCGGTTGGAGACCGAAATTTCGTCCCGAACGCATTCGGTGAAAGCGTTTCAGAGGTAGCTCACTGCACTTCGAGCAAAATGTATGCATACGAGTTGATAAAACCACAGGTCGCGCGCAAATCTTATGCATCTTCCTCCGGGAATATTTGTGGCCTTCTGTTATGCGATTCGCTGGCCTACAATACGTGGGTCGAACCTCCTGCGAAAGGCCATGCACATGCTTACCATCGGTTGCCATCTGTCCACGTCCAAGGGTTTCAAGGCGATGGGCGAGACGGCGTTGTCCATTGGTGCCAACACCTTTGCGTTCTTCACGCGCAACCCGCGCGGCGGCAACGCGAAAGAGCTTGACCTGGATGATGTCGCAGCGCTGCAGCGCATTCTCGACGAGCATAGCTTCGGTCCGCTTGTGGCGCACGCACCCTACACGTATAACCCCTGCTCAGCTAAGGAGCGGGCGCGCGAATTCGCGCTCGAGGCCATGGCCGAGGACCTGCAGCGCATGGAGGCGCTTCCGGGTAACTACTACAACTTTCATCCCGGCGCGCACGTGGGTCAGGGCGCCGAAGCCGGCATCGCGCTCATTGTTGACGCGCTTTGCCAGGTGATGTTCGAGGGTATGCGCACCACGGTGCTGCTTGAGACCATGGCGGGCAAGGGCACCGAGGTGGGACGCAGCTTCGAGGAAATCGCCGCCATCATCGCAGGCGTGGCCGAGCGCGCGCCCGAGCTTGCAGAGCATTTGGGCGTGTGCCTGGACACCTGTCACGTGAGCGACGCGGGCTACGACATCATCGGCGACCTGGACGGCGTGCTCGCTGAGTTCGACCGCGTGGTGGGGCTCGAGCGCCTGCATGCCGTGCACATCAACGATTCCAAGAACCCGTGCGGGGCGCACAAGGACCGGCACGCCAAGATTGGTGAGGGCTATTTGGGGTCGGCGGAATTGGGAGGAGGTCCCGAGGTGTTCGCGCACATCGTGTCCCATCCCGCCCTGCGCGACCTGCCGTTCATCTTGGAAACGCCAAACGAGTTGCCGGGGTACGCCGCAGAGATCGAGCTGTTGCGCGGGCTGCAGGCGGGAAAATAGTGCCTGTCCCTATTTTCCCGTGCGCTATGCGATGAGGCCCATCTGCTCTTTGGCGGTGAGGATGCGGCGGACGCTCTCGTCGATGCGATCCTCCGTGAGGGTTCCCGCATTCACCGCTTCAAGCACGCCGTTGTAGGCTGCCTTGAGGTCGGCGGTCATGAGGAGCATGTCGCCGCCTGCGGTGAAGAACTGGACAGCTGCCTCGTCGGGCGTGAAGTTCTCCGTGATGGCGCCCATGGCGAACGAGTCGGAGATGATCACGCCGTCGAATCCCAAGTCGCCGCGCAGGATGTCCTGCATCATGACGGGGGAGAGCGACGCGGGGAGGCCGTCGCCCGCCGCGTTGGGGGTCTCGATGTGGCCGACCATCACAAAGGGAACGTTCGCTTCGATGGCGGCGCGGAAGGGTTCGAACTCGCAGGACTGGAGCTGCTCGAGGGTGCGCTCGGTGTAGACGGCGCCGGTGTGCGAGTCGCCGGCCGTGTCTCCGTGGCCGGGGAAATGCTTCACGCACGGAGCGACGCCCGTCTCGTTCATAGCCTCGACCTCGGCGGCAACCATGGAGGCGACGAGCGCCGGGTCGCTGCCGAAGGAGCGGACGCCGATGACGGGGTTTTCGGGGTTGGTGAGCACGTCGGCGTCGGGAGCGAAGTCCAGGTTGAAACCAATCTCGCGCAGATAGGTGCCAATGACGCTACCGACCTCGGCGGCGCGCGCGGGGTCGCCGGTGGCACCGATGTCTGCCATGTTGGGGAAGTGCTGCACGTCGAAGTGACCAGAGTTCGCCACGCGCGCGACGAGCTTGCCGCCCTCCTCGTCTACGCCCAAGAACGCCGGGATTCCCGCGCCGGCGCCGCGCGAGAGCTCGAGACTTCCCGAAAGCAGGTTGCGCAGCTGCTGGTTGCCGGTGATGTTTTGGCCGAAGTAGACCAGGCCGCCGACGGGGATCTCAGCGAGGGCGCGCTCGGTCATGGAGCCGGCGACAGTGGCGACTTCGGTACCGGTGAGCTGCTCAGGCGTCACCATGAACATCTGGGCAACCTTCTGCTCGATGGTCATGGCCGCCAGCAGACGGTCGACCACAGAGGGTTCGAGCTCGGGATCGCGTTCGGGCTCGGATGCCGGCTGATCCTCGACAGGCGCCTTTTCAGGTTCATCTTTGGAAACGGATACGGTGCCCTTCGGCGCGCTTCCGCTCGAGGCATGGTCGTTGCCGCATGCGGCAAGGCCGGCGGTCATGAGGGCAAACGAACCGGCGGCAACGAAGTTGCGGCGGGAGATGTTCTGGGAAGCGGGCATGCAAAGTCCTTTCAACGCGATTCAGCAGCGCAAACTCTACTATATGGCGCTGCCGTTCACGGATTTGCCAGCATCCTCTCGCGGGTCATCAACTCCCAATTGAAAAGGCCCGCCTAAGCGGGCCTTCAAAGTCGTTTGGATGAGTGCTGGCGCGCCAGGCGTTACGCCTTGGCTCTCGCTACAGCGCGCTGCGGTAGATGGCGCGCGCGTCATCGAGTGTGAGCGGCCTGAACGTACCGAACTTTTCGCCCTTGTTGGTCTTAAGACCGGGGATGAGCTTCTCGATGTCATCCTCTTCGATGCCGAGCTCGCCCAGCGTGCGCGGCATGCCCAGCGACACGAAGAAGTCCTGCAGCTCGTCGATGGTTGCCTCGACGGCGTCCTCGATGGCGCGCTCCGGCGTGATCTCCTCGTCGATGTCGGAAAGATCATCGATTTCAGGATCGACGGGCTCGATACCAAAGACCTGGCTGCCGAACTCCAGGAAGCGCTCGGGATGCTCACGCCACACATAGCGCATCCAGGCGGGGAAGATCACCGCGAGGCCGGCGCCATGGGTGATGGTGGTGTCGAAGGCGGAAAGCTCGTGCTCCAGGCCGTGGCACGACCAGTCGCCATCGCGCCCGGTGCCCGGGATCATAAGGCCGTTGCCCGCAAGGCCGTTGTGTGCGAGCGTACCCACCCACATGATGTTGGCGCGCGCATCGTAATCCTCGGGGTTTTCCATCACGCGCGGCGCGGCGTCGACAACGGCACGGATCATGCCGCAGGCGATGTTGTCGGTCACGGGGACCGCCGGCGCGCCCGAGAAGAAGCGCTCCATGATGTGGGCGATCATGTCGGTGATACCTGCTGCCGTTTGGTAGGGCGGCAGGGTGAAGGTGAGTTCGGGGTCAAGAATCGCGACGACCGGTCGGTTGAGGTCGGTATTGCAGCCACTCTTGAGGTGCAGCTCGTCGTTGCTGATGACGCAGGAGTTGGAAGCCTCGGAACCGGAAGCGGGAATGGTGACCACGCAGCCCACGGGAAGGTGTTCGGCGGGCACGGCGCGCTTGGCGAAGAAGTCCCACACGTCGCCGTCGTAGGGGGTGCCCAACGCGATGGCCTTGGCGGCGTCCATGGCCGAGCCGCCGCCCACGGGTAGCACGAGGTCGACCTTGTGCTCACGCGCGAGCTCAATGCCTGCGCGCACGGAAGCGATTTCGGGGTTGGGGCGCACACCGCCCAGCTCAACATGAGCGATGCCCGCGGCATCGAGCGAGGCCTTGACGCGGTCGAGCGTGCCTGTGCGCACAACAGAGCCGCCGCCGTAGACGATCAGGACGTTCTTGTAGCCCAGGCGGGCAAGTTCCTCGCCCGTGCGGTCGGTGGCGCCGCGTCCGAAGACGAAGCGGGTGGGGGACCAAAAATTAAAGTCGTACATACACAGCCTTTCATGCTGGTGGCGCAGGGCGCCCAGCGGGGCGCTCTGCGATCTCGTTTGGTAACAGCCCTATCTTAATACCCAAGGTTCTCGCCGATGAGCACGACCTTGATGCGGCCTGCGTGGCGGGAGTGACGGGTGACAACCATCTGGCAGCACATGCAACGCTCGCTGTGGCACTCGGAGCATGCGCCCGCGACCTCGCAGGGCGTGTTCGTGTGCAGGCGCGCGGCGTTGAGCGGGCAGGTGGTGGTGCGGGTGCGCTTGAATCCGGCGTCGACGTCGGCCACGAGCTTGTTCATGCCCACGAGGACGACGACGTGCTCGGGCCCGTGGAGCAGCAGCGACAGGCGGTCGGAGTTGCCGTCGATGTTCACGAGCTCGCCGCCAACGGTGAGGGCATTTGCGCTCATGAAGAACCAGTCGGCACTCGCGCGGTCGCGCCACATCTCGCGCTGCTCTTCGGGCGTGGTGGCCGTCGAGCGGTCGAGCATGCGCCAGTCGCCCGCCTCGAGCGCGGCGCGCATGCCGGTCTCGGTAAAGGTGACTGAGCCGCCCCAGGTGATGGAGTCGCCGGCGGGAATCATGTCGCACACAAGCTGCACGGCCTCCTCGGCGGTTTCGCAGTAGTAGCCCTCCATGTTGCGGCGCTGCAGGTTCTTGATCACGGTTTGCGCGGTGCTGCGATACGCGGCGCGCTTTGCTTCGTCCATGGTGCCCCTCTCGTTTGCGGATGCGTTGCACCCATTGTACCCAGCCCACTCAAGAAAAACGGGGCGCAGCCGCTTTGCGCCGGTGCAGCCAGAGCTGCTGCGGCGAAGCGACCACGCCCCGTTTGATGCAGCGCAGAGCTTGTGCCCAGAGACCTATGCCAGCGAACCGCCCAGCTCGGAGCAGGCGGAAAGCGCATCATCGTCGGGTTCGTTGTTCGCGATGACGGTGTCTACCACGTTGGCGCCGGCGTCCTCCGCATCCTCGCGCCAAGTGTCCATCCACTCGCCGGTGCCCCAATCGTAGCTGCCGAACAGGGCGATCTTCTTGTCGGCAAGCTCGGGCTTGACGTCGTCCCACATGGGCTGGAACTCGCCCTCTTCAAGCTCTTCAGCGCCCATTGCGGGGCAGCCGAAGGCGATGGCGTCGAAGTCGGCGACGTTTGCCGCGGCGAAATCGACGGCCGGCACGACCTTGACCTCGGCGCCCTTGGCGGTAGCGCCTTCTGCCACGGCGTTTGCCATGGCCTCGGTGTTGCCAGTGCCGCTCCAAAAAACGACTGCGATGTTGCTCATGATGATCCTTTCTGTTGAGCTGTAGGTCCGGTTGGTTCCGGACGCGTTACCAAGAGGTGGCGACGGCGAGCTGCGTAAGGCTGCATCCGTCTTGCTGTGCGCGCCGCAATTCGTCGGCGCATTGACGAAAGCGCTCGAACATGGCAAGCGCGCCTTCGAGGTTCGCGTAGACTTTCCAAGGGCCGACGGCGAGGTAGTTGCGACCTCCGTGCGCGATGAAGCCCTCGACATCGGCGTAGGGGTAGCCAAGGAAAAACCCGAGCTCATGGGGAAACTCGCGACAGCATCCGCCTTGCGTGCAGGGACACGGCTCGGATGCATGGGATGGCCTGCGGCGTGTATCACCGTTCATGGAGGAAAGGCGTTCGCCAAGCAGCTTGAGGCACGCGTCGAGAGAACTGACGTGATAGCCGATGTGGGCAAGTGGAAGAGCGGCGCGCGGATCGGCGAGATAGGTCGTCAGTTCGTGCGGACGGTACACGTAGATGAGCGCGCCGCACGAGCGCCAAGCGAGCACGCGGATGGAGAGTCCGGCGGATTTGATTTGGCCCGCGCAGGAGCGAAGGGCTTGCTGGAGGCGAAGACGCCGGCTAGCGGCGTCGCTGTCGCTGACAAAATCACCGGGAAAGGTGAACAGGCTCGCGGGTTTGAGCCCGGCGAGCGTAGGGGAGCAATGACGCACGATGGTGCGTTCGAGGGTCGTCTCGTCAATGGTGCGGGTCATGGCTCCTCCTTGGAAGGCATGCACGGTCTTTCATAAGTTTCCCAATGCTAACTTATACGGGCTGCCCCGCCTGGTCAAGAAAAAAGTAAGACAAATAGAACTTCTTTGCGATGCATGGCATGTTCTCGGGTAGAGTATGGGAAAGGAGCATCGTTAGATGCTGCGCGTACGCTCGCATTTGGGCGCGGTGTCAAGGAGAAGAGGCTGGTATGGGCGATATCTTCACGCCGGGAAACATCATCGTGTTCGTTATCGTGGCAATAGGTTTGGTAGTGGGCGTACGGCGCGCTATTGGTGGGCTCACAAAAGGGGAGAGCTGCTGCACGGATGGGGTCGACGGCCGTAAGGTCCGCTCAGTCAAGGTGACTGATACCGACGAGACACACTACTCTTATGAGGTCGATTTGCCCATTGGCGGCATGAGTTGCGAAGGATGCGCCGCGAACGTCGCCAATGCGCTGAACGCCATCGAGGGCACATGGGCTACGGTCGACTTGGCCAGCAAGACCGCACATGTTCGCGTGAAGCATCCGATTGATTTGGATGTTTATGAGACGGCTGTGCGCGATGCGGGGTATTACGTCGTCAAGCTGTAGTTCCCAGTCGGTTGGCCGCTAGGCGCGGATGAGCTTCCAGATGTCGTCGAATGCGATGGCTTGCTGGCCCAAGCGCAGGCTGCGGCGCACGGGGTCAATCGCCTCCACCACGCCGGCGCGCGTCTTGTAGCCGCCGCGGTCGTAGTAGGTGAGGCGGATGAGGTCTCCCCGGCGCGTTTGCAGGATGGCGCGCGAGAGCTCTTCGGCCTCCTCTTCGGTGAGCTCGTGGCGCGGTTCGGTGACGATCTCTTGTTCGCGCACGAGGTCGTAGTAGCCGGTGAGCGCAGCGAAGGGCATGAACTGGGCGGCGCGGCTTGCGCGCGGGCGCCCGTCCGCACGGCGCTCCGGGCGTGGGGAGCGTGCCGGGGCAGGGTCTGGGTTGCCGGGGCCGCTCGGCGCGTTACGCGGGCGCTCAACCGGGGTGAGCTCGAGATCGCCCCAGGGCGATGCGATGCGACGCGTGCTGTGGCCGCTAGGCATGGTGTCCTCCTACCTGCTCGTTTCGTTCTCGCCCCGTGGCACCCTGCTTGTAGCTCGTGCCGCGCAGCAGCGAGTTTTTCCCATAGCGTTCGCGCACGGCGAGCACAGCCTCGGCAAGGTCGTGCTCGGCTTGCTCGGCCGCCTCGTCGCGGAACAGATCGCTTGTGGCGAACTCTTCGGGCATAAGGCCCGCGAAGCCGATGTTGACGCGCTTGATGGGCCGTGCGGGGTCAACGATCTCGCGGTACAGGGCGTCGAAGCGAGCCATGAGCCGCTTGAACGAATTCGTGCGCTCGCCCAGCTTGCGCGAGGCCTCTGTATGCCCGTAGATGCGCTTTCCGCGGACGGCCCGCGTCCCGTGCTCGCCCACAAAGAGCGCCGGCTGTCCGGTGTCCGCATCGCGCCGCTGCACCCCGCGCGCCTGTGCTTGGCGGACCTCTGTTGCCTGGTAGCCGCTTTCGGCGGGCGCGACCGCACGAGCGCCATCGCGCCGGCGCCGCTGTGCCCCGATCTGCTCGTCTTCGAGTGTGGCCCGCCGCTGTTCGGCCTGCTCGCGCACGGTGGAGCCGTCAGCGGTGGGCGCGGACGTGCAGCCAGCGGCGCGTGCGTTGCCACTTGCGCCCAGGCGCGCAAGGTCGCGCCGATCGCTCGCGTAGCCCACATAGAGCGATATGCCGTCACACACCGCATGCTTGTCCACCAAATCAAGCACAGACGAGTCCACCATCTCGCGCAGCACGGTCTGCGCCTCTTCGTAGGTATAGTTGCGCGGCAGGACCTGGCCGCTTGCGATGGAGGTCGCCTCGGGCTTGTAGGCGTGGATTTCGGCGATGGTGCAGGGCTCGACGCCCTGCGCGTGATCGATGAGGTATTCAGCCGTCACGCCGAACTCGCGGTACAGCAAGTCCTCGTCAAGAGCTGCGACGCCCATGAGGTCCTGCGCGCCGTACTTGGCCAGCCGCGCGGCGATACCCGGGCCGATGCCCCATATGTCCGTGATGGGCCGATGTCGCCATATTTGCTCGCGGAACCGTTGCTCGTCCAGGTACCCGATGCCGTCGTCCACGTGCTTGGCCGTGATGTCGAGCGCGACCTTGGCCAAAAACAGGTTCGTGCCGATGCCCGCTGTGGCGCGGATGCCGCAGCGCGTGAACACCGCGTCCATGAGCTCGCGGGCGAACGCGCGCGGCGTGGTGTGGTACAGCGTCAGGTAAGGCGTCGCGTCGATGAAGCATTCGTCGATGGAGTAGACGTGGATGTCATCGGGGCTTACGAACTCCAGGTAGATGCTGTAGATTTTCGCGGAGACCTCCATGTAGTGGCGCATGCGCGGTTTGGCCACGATGTAGTCGATGTTTTCCGGGATGTCGAACATGCGGCAGCGGTTGCGCACGCCGAGCTTCTTCATGGCGGCAGACACGGCCAGGCAGATGGTGGTGCGCCCGCGGTCGGGGTCGGCCACCACCAGGTTGCAGGTGAGCGTGTCGCGCCCGCGGTCGGCGCATTCCACCGACGCGTAAAACGTCTTGAGGTCAATGCACAGGTAGATGCGCTGGTCTGCGGCAGCCTGCTCCACGGCGCCCTCCTTTCCGCAAACACATGTTCTATGAACGTCTGTTCGATAATACGGTCTGGCGCGGACATCTGTCAAACGCGCAGGAAGGCGTGAGGCGTGGGTACAATGGACGGAGCGAAGCGAAGGGAGCGGCAACGTGAAAGACACGAACACCGAGCACAAGAGCGCACGTCGCGAACCGCGTACCGTACTGGCGCAGCTGGGCGAGCTGCTCGTCGCGCACCGTGCGCTCGTGCTTGTCGCAGTGTGCCTTGCGGTCTTTTTGCTGCTGTTGTCCGAGGTGCTGCGCGGCGAGGCCGTGCGCATCGATACCTGGGCGCATTGGCTTATCGTCGACCATTTGCGTGCCGACTGGCTCACGCCCATCATGGAGGCGTTCTCTGCGCTGGCGACGCCGGTGGTCGTCATCGTGATGCTGCTGCTGATTGCCGCAGTTGCGTCCCGACGCCGACTGATGTGGTGCTGTGCGGTCAACGTTGGCCTTGTGACGCTCGTGAACGGGCTGGCCAAACTCTTGGTTCAGCGCCAACGGCCCGAGGGGATCGCCCTGGTGGTCGAGCACGGGTTCAGCTTTCCTTCAGGGCACTCCATGGCGGCATGCGCGTTCTTCGGCCTGCTGGCATGGTATGTGTGGCGCTATGAGAGCGATCGCCGTCGGCGCGCGCTGCTCACCGTCGTGTTTTGCGCACTGCCTGTGCTGGTAGGCATCAGTCGAATCTATCTGGGTGTCCATTATGCGTCCGACGTGCTGGGCGGCTTTTGCGCTTCGCTCATTTGGCTGGCGCTCTATACGAAGGTTGCTGTGCCGCTGTTTTTGGATGCGCCGTCGCAGAATAGGGGGAGTAACGTCGCAAACGTAGCCTCGGCCCGGCGCCGGGCGTGAAAAACGAGTCCTGATGCCGTTTGTGGAGCCAAAAACCCTGTAATCCCGCGGGCCCGGAGCGGTATTAATGTTTTACGAAGGCGTCGTGTATGGGTTTTGGCCGACATGCGAAGTAGACCGAATTATGTGCACGTGCTCTATCTGGCGTTTTATTCACTTGCGTGGTCGTGTCTACTCGGTCGATGCCCTAAAACCCATACACAACGCCTACGTAAGAAGTTAATCCTGGGGAAACGCCGAGACGCGGGGGCGCCCTTGGCTACAGTCCGGCGGGCCAGCGGCTGATATCGAGGTCCACGCGCGTGTCGTCGCGAAAGGCGACGCCCTCTTTTTCCAGCAGGGCGCGCTGCACCTCGGGCCCTCCGAAGGCGAAACCCTCGCAGATGCGCCCGTCGGCGAACACGACGCGGTGGCACGGGATCTCGCCGGGGCGAGGATTGGAGTGCAGGGCGTAGCCGACGTAGCGGGCGCGTCGCGGCTCGCCGACAAGCTTGGCGATCTGCCCGTAGGTGGCAACGAATCCCTCGGGAATCTGCTCGACCGTTTCGTACACGCGTGCAAAGAAGCCCGCGCGCTCCGCCGATTCTGCCATGGTGCCTCCTGCTTCATAGGGGTTCGCTGCATCGATGGTAGCACGCTTGGGCAAGGCATCCTGCGCCTGCGCACAATGGTTACCTATGGCTAACTTATGGAGAGGGTGTGAAGCCCGCCATTCTCGCACGCAACTTCCTATCAGTTTACTATAGTTAACTCAGCGACGGAGCAGACTGCAGGCGATGAAATAATGGTCGCTCCGCCGAGTTTGATTGCATCCCTCCCCTCTGTGCGATCAACGTTGTACATGAAGACGCCCCGTTACCTAGCTGGGTTACGGGGCGTCTTCATGTAGCGAGGTCGCGATGCCGAAGCCTGCGGTCTACCGGGCGTTATGCTCCGGTTCGATAACGCGCTTCAGCAGCTCGGGGAGGGCACCGTCATCCGCCGTGGTATCGAGCACCATGTCGCAGAAGGGGCGCGTTCCGTCCGAGACGTTCGCGACGCCCACGCCGAGTCCGGCCGCCTGGATCATGGCCAAGTCGTTTTCCGAATCGCCGATGCCGATGGTGTCTTTCATGTCGATACCCAGTAGCTCGGCCAGGTGCGCCAGGCCCGTCCCCTTGTTCACGCCGTGGGGGACAAACTCCACGTAGCGGTTCGAGGAGTACGTGATGTCCACGAGCGCGGGATCAAGCTTGGGGCGGAGCTTGGCGCCCAGCGCCTTCATTTTCGAGAAATCCGGATCCATGAAGATGATCTTGGGGAACTCCTCGCCACCTGCTGCCTCGATGGCGTCGGCACCGTCGGGGAGCTCTTCGATGTCGGAGAGGTTCTCGATGTAGCTGCGCTCGACGTCGTTCACGAATTGCGTGAGGATGCGACCGCTTTCGGTGTAGACGTGCATGCAGATGCGGCGTTCGACGGCATAGTCGTACAGCCAGCGCAGGACGTCGCGGTCCATAACGGTGCGCAGCAGCGGGGTCTCGTCACCGTAGCGGTTGATGAAGCCTCCGTTATAGGAGATGACGTAGCTTCCGGCCAACAGCGCCGGGTCGATGTCGGCAAGGCTTGCCATGATGGAGCGGTACGGACGGCCAGAGCTCGGAACAAACAGCACTCCAAGCTCGCGCAGGCGCTCAAGCGCCGCAACGTTCGCCGGCGGCACGATGTGTCCCTCGCCCAAAAACGTCTCATCCATATCGCTCGCAATGAGCCTATACATGGCCATCTCCTTCGTACGGTGTTCTGCATGGCGTCTCTGGGGATGGGGGTGAGAGACACCAAAAAAGTCAGCAGTGGTGACCTGCAGGTCGAGTACTCAGTCAGCGAGCGGCGGCCAGCCGGAGCAGATTGCCCTGAAAGAGGAGGGCGCAGGGCTTCTTGCCCGCGCCCGACGATTGAGGGGCAAGATGCCCGGCTGGCCGCCGCGCAGCGTCGAGATGTTCCGGCGTTCGGTAGAACGCCGGAACTAATACACCATCCCCATGGCCTCGCGAACCTCGGAAAGGGTTGCCTCGGCGATCTCGTTAGCGCGGCGGTTACCCTCGGCGAGCACGTCCTTCACGTAGTCGAGGTCGTTTTCAAACTGGTGACGGCGCTCGCGGATGGGCTCGAAGTAGCTGTTCACGGCTTCAGTCACGTACTTCTTCAGCTGGCCGGAGCCGCCCATGCCGATCTCTTCGGCGATCTCGACCTCGCTGCGGCCGGTGCAGATGGCAGCGGTGGACAGCAGGCCGGACACGCCGGGGCGGTTCTCGGGGTCAAAGGTGATCATGCGCTCGGAGTCGGTCTGGCTCTTCTTGATGCGCTTGGCGGTCTCCTCCGGCGTCATGGAAATCGAGATGGCGTTGCCGTAGCTCTTGCTCATCTTGCGACCGTCGAGGCCCGGCAGCAGCGGCGTGTCGGACAGCAGCGCGTCGACCTCGGGGAACACACGCCCGTAGCGGTTGTTGAAGCGGCGGGCGATGAGGCGCGTGAGCTCGATGTGCGGCAGCTGGTCGCGACCGACGGGCACAACGTTGCCCTTGCAGAACAGGATGTCGCAGGCCTGGTGCACCGGGTAGGTGAGCAGAAGGCCGGTGAGCTCGTGGCCCGACGCCTCCATCTCGGCCTTGACGGTGGGGTTGCGCTGCAGCTCGGCCTCGGACACGAGCGACAGGAACGGCAGCATGAGCTGGTTGCACGCCGGCACGGCGGAGTGCGCGTAGATCATCGTGCGTTCGGGGTCGATACCGCAGGCGAGGTAGTCCATGACCATGTTGTACACGTTGTCCTGGATGTGCTCGGTGGTGTCGCGGTCGGTGATGACCTGGTAGTCGGCGATGAGCACGCTCGTGTTCACGCCCATGTTCTGCAGCTCAACGCGGCCCTTGAGGGTGCCGAAGTAATGGCCCAGGTGCAGCCGACCGGTGGGGCGGTCGCCGGTGAGCATGGTGTACTTGCCGGGGTTTTCCGCCAGGTCGGCGCGAATCTGGTTGCTGCGCTCAAGCGCGGTCTCGTAGCTGCGTTCGTTGGGCATAGTCGTCTCCTTATTGGTCCTTGCGGTCGCCGCCGCGACGGGCGGTGCGGTGAAGTGCGTGGTCGATTTGCTCGCGATGCTTCTCGTGAAGCTCACGGCGGTGCTGGCGCTGCGCCTGTTCCTCCTGCGCGAAGGCCGGGTCGTCGGGCGTGACGATCTCGTCCTTGTGCGTCTTGGGGTTGTAGTGGTGGCGCAGCACGGGCTCAAACAGGTGCAGGCGCATGGCGAAGGCCGCCGAGCACGCCAGCAGCACGAGGAAGATCACGATGCGCGCCTCGATGCCCACCTGGTTAATGGTCGCGGCGCCAATGGACAGCAGGATGCACCACAGATAGATGAGCAGCACAGCCTGGCGCTGGTCGTAGCCCTCCTCGATGAGGCGGTGGTGGATGTGGCCCTTGTCTGCCTGGCCGATGCTCACATGGGCGCGCGTGCGGCGGACGATGGCCGACAGCGTGTCGATGATGGGCACGCCGGCCACGATGAGCGGGATGATGAGCGAGGTGAGCGCCGCGGTGCGCGACACGTTGAGCAGCGAGATGGTGCCCAGCGCGAAGCCCAGCAGAAGCGATCCGGAGTCGCCCAGAAAGATGCTCGCGGGGTGGAAGTTATAGCGCAGGAAGGCCAGGCACGAGCCGGCGAGCGCGATGGCGAGCGCCGCCGCGTCCACGCGTCCGGCTAGCACGGCGAACGAAAACATCGAGACCGAGGCGATGGCCGAGATGCCCGCGGCCAGGCCGTCTAGGCGATCGATGAGGTTGATGATGTTCGTGTAGGCCACCAGGTAGAGCACCGTGATGGGGTAGGCGATCCAACCGAACTGGATGTAGTCGCCCTCGAAGGGGTCGACGATGGCGTGGATGGCCACGCCGCTCATCACGGCGCACAGCGCGGCCAGGACCTGGCCGGCCAGCTTGGCCTTGGGGCTCAGCTGGATGATGTCGTCCATTGCGCCGGTGATGACGATGAGTAAAAACGAAACGCCCAGCAGCGGGTAGTTGATGGCCATGCTGGGGTGGGGGATGAGCACGGGCGGCCAGCCCAGATACCACGTGCCCAGAAGCTGCACGATGAAAGCGACGATGAGGCCCGCGAACACGGCGAGTCCGCCCAGGCGGGGAATCGGCTTTTTGTTGATGCGACGCTTCGAGGGGTAGTCGACGGCGTCCACGAGGATGGCGATGCGCTTGGCAAGAGGGACGCACGCAAACGTGGTGATGAAGGCGGCTGCAGCCACGCAGATGTATGGAATCACGAAATCCATGGGCAGGAGGTACCACCGTTTGCGGACGAGATGTTCAGAATCTACGACATGATACCGGACTTTCATTCGCAGATAGACACGGATGGCCGGTCCTCACGGTCATATCACCGAGTGGGGCCGTTTTGGCGCGAAATGAAGGACCAGCGCGGCGGTGTCCGCGGGCGGCGCGCGCCGTCTGCGGCGTCGCTTTCCGGCTTGCCGTGGCGACCATTCGCGGCAACGGGACGGGCGCACGCGGGCGGTTGGCCTATCATGGTGCGCAGGTAGCAAAACGGCCGATACGGCAGTCGGTAAGGAGATTCGACATGGCGGAGCGAAACGTGAACCCTCGCAAGCAGGCGCGCGCAGAGGCGGCCAAGAAGCACATGGAGCAGATGGCCGCGCGCTACGGGCGCGAGATCGACCAGGCAGCCGAGGTGACCGTGCGCTATGACGGGGCTCCCGCACATCCGGAGGGCTTCGAGGGCTGCGTGCCCACCGTCGAGGTCGTCGCTCAGGATACGACCTCCGTCATCTTGGAGCGCGGCCGCGGCCGTGCGTCGTTCTGCGACCTGGCGGTGCTCGACTTCGCGTCGTTCGTGAACCCTGCGGGCGGCTATGCGCGCGGCGCGGCGGGCCAGGAGCAGTCGTTGTGCCGCGAGTCGTTCCTCGCCAACGTGCTCGAGCGCTTCGGCGACTGGTACGCCGAGAACCGCCGCCGCAATCTCAACTGCGAGCTGTACCGCAACCGCGGCCTGCTGGTGCCGGCGGTGCGTTTCGGCCGCGGCAAGGTGCACGCGTATGCCGATGTGATCGTGGTCGCCGCACCCAACGCGCGCCGCGCCCGCTCCGAGTACAAGGTCGCCGACAACCTGCTGGCCGACGCCATGCGCGACCGTATTCGCTTCGTGCTCGACATCCTCGATGCACGCGGCATCAAGAAGGTCGTGCTGGGCGCCTACGGCTGCGGCGTTTTCGGTTGGGATGCGAGCGAGGTGGCGGAGATGTTCCGCGCGGAGCTTGCCGCCGGGACGCACGGCGTCGAGCAGGTGGTGTTCGCCGTTCCCGAGACGCGCTACGACGATAACTTCCCGCGTTTCGAGCATGCGCTCGCAACGTTCCCCGATGCAAATGACCAGTCCTTCGCCGACGCGCAGGCTGCCCGCGCTGCCGCCAAGGCGGCTGAGGCTGCAGCCGTGCAGGAAGAGGATGAGGAAGAGGACGATTGGCGGAAGTACCTGTAATGGTGCGGAAGGCCAAGACGTTTGCCCAGGTGTCCGACACTCTGGGCGCGCATATGGATGAGGATTCGCTGCTCGACGCCTTTGCCGAGGGCGACGGGCTGGTGACGAACACCGCGTTTTCGGGGCTGGAGCTGGCCTACGAGGATGCGGGCGAGACGACGTTCGACACGGTGCTGTTTCGATCCTGCACGTTCGACGGGGTGGACTTCAGCGGCTGCACCTTTCGCGACGTGCGCTTTCGCGGGTGCCGATTCGTGCGCTGCACCATGGATCGTGCATGGCTGAACCGCATGGACTTCCAGGACTGCTCGGCGCCCGGGCTGAGCCTTGTGCAGGCGCGGCTTGCGAGCGTGGCGCTGTCATCGTGCGATTTGAGCTATGCCAACGTGTCGGAGACCTCCATCGACCAGCTCTTCGCACGCGATACGCGATTTGTGGAGGCGGCGCTGCAGCGCGCTCGGCTGAAGCGAGTGGTGTTCGACGGGTGCGATCTCACGCGCATCGATGTGTTCGGCACGCCGCTTTCCGGCATCGATGTGTCAACGTGCGCATTTGCTGCCCCGGTGCTTTCTGCCGACTACCGCGAGCTGCGCGGCGCGAAGGTGAGCGCCGAGCAAGCGGTGACGCTGGCCGAACTTCTGGGCGTAATCGCGGAGGAGTAGGCGGCGCGTTGGTGCGCTGCGGTTAACAGGGCGTGCCCGTTCCGACGGCTAGTTGCCTATTATGGGCGCTAGCCGTCGGCTTTAACATGTTTTGTTGGAGAGCGCGGCGGGGGCTTTGCTAGGCGCTAGGCGCGATGTGCCCACATGTGGTCGACGGGGCCGGAGCCGTGACCCAGGTCGAGGCCGGCAGCGAGGGCTCCCGTGAGGTAGGCTTTGGCCGCGTCGACGGCGTCGGGCACGGTAAGGCCGCGCGCGAGCCCACAGGCGATGGCTGAGGAGAGGGTGCATCCCGTGCCGTGGGTGTTCGCGGTGTCGATGCGCTCGTGGCGAAACCACGCGGTGCGGATGGCGCCCGTGTCGCCGTCGCGCTCAGCGAGCACGTCGTTGGCATCCGCAATGCCGTGGCCGCCTTTCACGAGCGTCGCGCAGCCATAGCGCGCGGTGAGGTCGCGCGCGGCGGCCTCCTGTGCCTGCTCGGAGTCGATGTGCGTGCCTGTGAGGGCCTCTGCCTCGGGGATGTTCGGCGTGATGACGCGTGCGAGGGGCAGCAGACGGTTGGTCAGAGCGGCTCCGGCGTCATCGCTGATGAGGCGGGCGCCCGAGGTTGCCACCATGACAGGGTCGACCACGATGTTCGTCGCGTTCCAGTGCACAAGGCGCGCGGCGATGGCCGCGATGAGGGCGGCCGACGACACCATGCCGATGTTCACAGCGGCAGGTGGGATGTCCTCGAACACGGCATCAATCTGCTCGGCCACGAAGGCGGGCGTCGCCTCCAGCACGTCGCGCACGCCCGTGGTGTTTTGCGCGGTGAGCGCGGTGATGGCCGTCTCGGCGAACAGCCCGTTGGCGGCGATGGTTTTGATGTCTGCCTGGATGCCCGCCCCGCCGCTCGAGTCGGAGCCGGCGATAGAGAGCACCGCGGGCACGCTAAACGTCTTCATGGCAACTCCTTTCAGTCTGACGCACTTCTCCACAGGGGAGAAGTGCGTCGTGCGTCGCTGCTACAGGTTCATGTTTCGGAGGGCGGAGGCGAGATCGCGAGCAGCGGCCTCGATGTCATCGGCAGCAAAGATCGCCGAGACCACGGCCGCGCCGGCAACGCCCGTGCTCGTAAGGACGTCGAGCGTGTTCAGGTGCAGACCGCCGATGCCCACGACGGGGATGTCCACGGCCGCACAGATGCGGGTAAGCTCCTCCTTCGTGACGTCGACGGCATCGGGCTTGGTAGGTGTGGGAATGAGCGCGCCCACGCCCAGGTAGTCGGCACCGGCAGCCTGGGCGGCAAGCGCCTGCTCCACGGTTTGGGCCGAGACGCCGATGATGGCATCGGACCCCAAGACACGCCGCGCTTCGGCGCATGCGGTATCGGACTGGCCCACGTGCACGCCGTCGGCACCCGAGTGCAGGGCTGCCTCCACGTCGTCATCGATGAGGAACGGCACGCCTGCCGCACGGCAGACGGGCAGAATCGTGGCCGCTTCGGCAACGAGTTCATCGGTGGTCATGTGCTTCTCGCGCAGTTGAATGAAGGTGGTGCCGCCGGCGATGGCCTGGCGCACGCAGTCGGCAAGCGTGCGACCATGAAGCCAAGCGGAATCGGTTACGCCGTAGAGCAAAAGCGCGCGACGAATGTCCGCGGGCGAGAAGGCGCCGCGCTGCACGGGGCCGCCCGCAGCGGCACCCATTACAGCTCCTCGATCTTGGCACCGGCCATGAGCTGCTCGGCGGTCATGTTGCAGATGGCATCGAGCAGGTAGGTGCGGAAGCTGCCGTTGCCGTCGGCAGGCGTCATGCGCGCCGCGGCGACCTCGCCGGCCAAGCCATGCCCGGCGATGGCGGCCACGGTGGCACCGAAGACGTCGTCGGGGTTCGCAACGGCATAGGCGGCCACCACGCAGGTGAGCATGCAGCCCGTGCCGGTGATCTTGCCCATGGTGGCAACGCCGTTGCGGATGGCGACGGTACGGTCGGCCGAAGCGACGATGTCGATGGCGCCGGTGATGGCCACGACGCAGCCGAGCTTGGAGGCGAGCTCGCGGGCGAAGGAGGCGCTCGCGGCGAGGTTGTCCTCGGTCACCGCGTCATCAGGGTTGACGTCGACGCCGCGGGTGGCGGCGGCGGTACCGGCAATGGTCTTGACCTCGCTCATGTTGCCGCGCACCACAGTGATGGGCAGCGTGTCGATGAGGTCGGCGGCCGTCTTGGTGCGCAGGGCGGAAGCACCAGCGCCCACCGGGTCGAGCACGATGGTGTGTCCCAGTTCACCGGCACGAGCGCCTGCCACATGCATGCCCTCGATAGAGCGCTTGTTCAGGGTGCCGATGTTCAGCACCAGGCCGCCGCAGATCGACGTGATGTCGGCCACATCCTCCGGCTCGTCGCTCATGATAGGCGACCCGCCGCACGCCAACAGCGCGTTCGCGCAGTCGTTCACCGTCACATAGTTGGTGATGCAATGCACCAGCGGCACCTGCGAGCGAACGTTATCCAGCGTCAAACCCAAAACCTTGCTATCCATAAGAAGTCATCCTTCCAAAACATGAGTTTCCGTCTCAAGCAGCTCGCCCCACCTATAGGCAAATCGCTCCAACAACAATCCCAGCTACCGCATCGCGTCAGCGAGTGTCGCGCCACGCCGATCGACCTCGCCGCGCACAACGTTGCCGTTATGCGGAGGGCGGGCGTATCGTCCCGCCCGCAGTTCTGAGCGAGCGCAGCGAGCGAAGCTGTTTGAGGACGGGGCGATATGCCCGCCCTCCGCCCGAACGACCTACTGCGCGTCGAGGTCGATCGTCGTGCCCTCGAACACCTTGTTGACCGTGCGCACCGCACACATCTTGCCGCACATGGTGCAGGTGCCCTCGGTGCTTGCGGGGGAGGCCTCATAGCGAGCCTTGGACGTCACCGGATCGAGCGCGTACTGCCACATCTCGTCCCACGCAAGGCGGCGACGCGCGTCACCCATGCGGTCATCCACATCGCGCGCACCGGGTACGCCCTTGGCGATGTCGGCTGCGTGCGCGGCGATCTTCGTGGCGATGAGGCCATCCAGCACGTCCTTGGCGTCCGGCAGGCACAGGTGCTCGGCCGGCGTCACGTAGCACAGGAAGTCCGCGCCCGCGCTCGCGCTGATGGCGCCGCCGATGGCCGCGGTGATGTGGTCATAGCCCACGCCGATGTCGGTGACGAGTGGCCCCAGCACGTAGTAGGGTGCGCCGTGGCACAGGCGCTTTTGCAGCTCGACGTTGGCGGCGATCTCGTTGATGGCCATGTGGCCGGGGCCCTCGATCATCACCTGTACGCCGGCGTCCCACGCGCGCTTCGTGAGCTTGCCGAGCTCGATCATCTCGGCGGTCTCGGTGGCGTCGTTCGCGTCGTAGAGGCAGCCCGGGCGGCACGAATCGCCCAGCGAGATGGTCACGTCGTACTCGTGGCAAATCTTCAGGATCTCGTCGTAGTACTCATAGAAGGGATTCTCGTTGCCGGTGACCTCCATCCAGCCGAACAGCAGCGACCCGCCGCGGCTCACGATGTTCATGAGGCGGCCGGTCTCCTTGAACGTCTTGATGACGCTCTTGTTGATGCCGCAGTGGATGGTGAGGAAGTCCACGCCGTCCTCGGCATGCGCGCGCGTGACCTCGAGCAGGTCGTCGACCGTGAGCTCGACGAGCGGCTTTTCCATGTAGCCGATGGCGTCGTACATGGGCACGGTGCCCACCATGAGCGGGGTCTTCTGCACGAGCTCCTGGCGGAAGAAGCGCGTCTTGCCGGAATTGGAGAGGTCCATGATGGCGTCCGCGCCGAACCTTTCCGCGGTTGCCACCTTCTCCCACTCCACGTCGGCATTGGCGACGTCGCCCGAGATGCCCAGGTTGACATTCACCTTGGTGGAAAGCCCGGCGCCCACACCACGCGGCTCGAGCCCCATCTCCAGGTGACGGATGTTCGCCGGAATGGCGATGCGCCCGGCGGCCACGCCGGCGCGGATGAACTCCGGGTCGCGGCCCTCGCGCTCGGCGACGGCGCGCATGGCATCGGTGATGATGCCCGCCCGCGCGTAGTCGAGCTGGGTGACAAGACTCTTTTCGGTAGATGTATCCATACACATTCTCCCTTCGCTGGCATTACCCATATCAGGTTCGTCGGGTCGGGACGGGACGCGCCCCCTCTCAGCCTGCCGTGGTGTCCTGCAAGCTCCCCGTGATATGCGATTGTCGGGTTAGATTATAGCCCGTTTGTCCGTTTGAGGTTCGAGATATCGCGCGAAGTGACCAGTGCGTTATAGGCCATGTTCGTTCTCCAAATGCTCGATGGCGGACGGGTCGTCTTTGTGATTGCCGCCGGGACGCGCGAAGTTTGCGCTTGCGGATTGCCGGCCGTGTGGCTCGTGAGGCGCATATACTCGACCTAAGGCAGGAAGGGGTAGACCGTGGCGCATCATCCGCTCGATTGGAACCGTGACGGGCGCGTCGGTATGGGCGACGGCGCCATCACCGAGATGCTCGTGAACGAGCTCTCGCGCCATAGCGGTGGCTCGCGGGACAGCGGGGGATGTGGTTGCGGGTGCTTTCTGGTTGTCGTAGCAGTGGTCGTTGCTCTAGTGTGCGTGCTGGGCACGCTGGGAGGACGCTAGGAGGTCGCGATGGTTGAGCTTGAGACAAATCTTGCTTTTGAGGATGCGAAGGCGCTTGTTCGCCGCGCTATCACGCAGCTTGGCGTGTCGGTTGAGGTCGCGGGCAAGCTCGAACACAGCTTGGGCGACGCGGAGCTCTACGTCATCGTAATCGAGAAGTACTTCCTGCGCACCGGTGACTACACAAGCCTGACCATTGTGGTAACGGGCGACGACGCCTGCTCGCGCGTGGAGGCGATTCCCGCGGGCGCGGGAGGGGGCGCACTCAACATTCGGCTCGGCGCAGACAAGTGCTTTGCCGAGGACTTCGAGCACGCAATGCGCGACGCCGGCTACGAGTGAGAGTAAGCATGATGCAAATCGGTGCCGGCTGGCGTGATTCTGGGCGCATTCCTATGGTGCTGGGACGGTAATCGTGCGTCAGTGGCAGCAGGACTGCCTACAATTGCAGGTTTTTCCAACTTGTAGACTGCAGAAATATGGCGCTCGGAAAAATGGCATGAAGGAGCGTTTCGCGACCTGCGGATTTGCTGCCGTGAGCATGCAGAAACGTGGGCTACTTCGTAGGTCCGAATTGAGGGAGTCTACAAGTCGGAAAAACCTGCAAAAACTGACGCACAAGTTGCCGCTGGATCTACGGCTCTTGGCGTGAAAAGATGGATGGCTTTGGGGCTGGACTAGCCAGTCGCCGTTCCAGGTGCTATGGGGTGTGCATGAACACGAGGACACGTTCGCGGTTGCGCTCGCTGCACAGGTCTGGTGCGAGGGTGTAGCCCACGTCGAAGTGCTCGAGGTCGCGGGCGTCTACGGTGCCGTGCTCGGCCATCCAGCGGACCATAGAGCCACGAGCGATCTTGCTTGCTGTGGCGCGCTGTACGGGGCGGCCGTTTCGCAGGTCTTCACCGAAGATGCAGGTCACAACCCGTGTACTCTCGGGCAGGTGGGGTAGTACGGCCTTCGCGTACTCAACGCTTGCTAGGTTGACGACGGTCGTGGGGTCGTCGACGGCGCAGATCGCCTGTGCCAGCACATCGCCCCAGAAGGCATAGAGGTCGCGCGCTCCATCAACGGCAAGCTTGGCGCCCATCTCGAGCCGATAGGGCACCACGGCATCGAAGGGCCGTACGCAGCCGTAGAAGCCCGAGAGAATCCACAGGTGCTCCTGCAGCCATTCGAGCTCGGTGAACCCCATGACCTCGGGCGCCATGCTGCGGTACTGGATGCCCACGTACGAGAACACGGCGGGGGAGACGGCGCGCGCGACAAGCGGGTCGTCGAGTTGCGCGTCGTCGCGCACGGGCACAAAGTCGTGCAGGCGGTCGATATTCTCGGCTAGCAGCTTATCGTTCACGCGCCACAGGCTGCGCAGGCCTTCGGGGCCCTGCGCGCGCTCGATGGCAACGAGTTCGCGGTACAGCCGTTCGGTGCGCGCGGGGAACGGCGGGATGCCGCGCGGTGCGAACGTGTCGGCGGCGACGCGCATTTGCTTGGCGGGGGAGATGATGACCTGCAGCATGGGTGCTCCTGACAGATACGGGTATGGTTTACAGTATCACGAAGCGTCCCGTGCGAGTGGAGCGGGCACACGGGCGAAAGGTCGGCACAATGGCGCAACGAGCAGCAATATGTTGGGGAATCCTAGGGGCGGGCGGCATCGCGCACCGCTTTGCGAGGAGCTTGGCGCACGAGCCGGGAAGCGTGCTTGCGGCCATCAGCTGCCGTACGCCCGCTAAGGCGGAAGCGTTCGCGCGGGAATTCGGCGTCGAGCGCGTCTACACGGATGTCGATGGGGAAGACTCCGGCCACCGGCAGCTGCTTGCAGATTCCGATATCGATGCCATCTACCTGGCACTGCCGCATGGGCTGCATCACATGTGGGCGCTTCGCACGCTGGAAGCGGGCAAGGCGGTGCTGTGCGAAAAGCCGGCGATGCTTTCGGCTACCGAGATGCGCGAGGTTGCGGCTGTGTCGCACGCGCACGGTGCGCTGTTCATGGAGGCCATGAAGGTGCGCTTTGAGCCGGCGTACCGCGAACTGCGCCGCCTGTTAGATGCCGGTGCCATCGGCGAGGTCACGCGTGTGGAGGCGCGGCTGCTGGGGGAGGCGGACCTGCAGGCGCTCGAGGCGTCGTCGTATTACTTCGACCCGGTGCAAGGCGGCGTGCTGCTGGATATGGGCACGTACTGCGCAAGCTGGCTTGCGGACCTGCTGCCGGCAGATCTGGCGGTCACACGCGTGGAGCGCGCTTGCGTGCACGGCGTGGACGTGTGGGACCGCGCGGAGTTTGCGGCGCCCAACGGTGTGACGGCGCTGCTGGAGTGCGGCTGCGATCGCCCCGGCCCGCGGACGGCGCGCGTGGTGGGCACCAAGGGCGTCATCGAGGTCAACCTGCCGCATCGCCCCGACGCGCTGCGCATTGCATGCCCGGTTGACGCCGAGCCACGCGAGGTACGTATGCCGTATGAAGTGGATGACTTCTATCCGCAGATCGCGCACTTCTGCGGTCTTGTGCGCACGGGTGCCGGGGAAAGCCCCATCATGCCGCCTGCGGCCTCGGTGCGCTGCGCGGAGATCCTCGACGCCATCCGCAATGGCTAAGACAGAGACAACAAAAGGGCTCCGCAGCGCACGTGCACTGCGGAGCCCTGAACACCTAATTGCGGTGAGCGCCTACGCGCGCTCGATGAACGCCTTGTAGCCCTTGTAGGCCTCGTAGACGTCGGCCTTGTTGGTGACCTCCCACAGGGAGTGCATGGAGAGCACCGCCACGCCGGAGTCGATGACGTCCATGCCGTACTCGGCCAGGATGTAGGCGATCGTGCCGCCGCCACCCGCGCCGATGCGGCCGAGCTCGCAGGTCTGGAAGTCCACGCCGGCCTCGTCCATGATGTCGCGGACGAGCGCCATGTACTCGGCGTCGGCGTCGTTGGAGCCGGACTTGCCGCGCGCGCCGGTGTACTTGTTGAAGCACAGGCCGTGGCCCATGATGGCGGCGTTCTTCTTCTCGAAGCGGTCGGCGTAGAGCGCATCGAAGCCGGCGGACACGTCGGAGGAAAGCATGCGCGAGTTGGCAAGGCAGCGGCGCAGCGCCAGCGGACCGCCCTGGCCGGCGAGCTCGAGGATCTCGGCCATGGTGTTCTCAAAGAAGCGGCTCGTCATGCCGGAGGCGCCCACGGAGCCGATCTCCTCCTTGTCCACGAGCAGCGTGACGGAGGTGCGCTCGACGGTCGGCACATCCAGCTGCGCGGCGAGCGAAGTGTAGGCGCACACGCGGTCGTCCTGGCCGTAGCCCAAGATCATGGAGCGGTCGAGTCCCATCTCGCGGGCGGCGCCGGCGGGCACGACCTCGAGCTCGGCGGAGAGGAAGTCCTCCTCGGTGATGCCGTACTTGTCGGACAGGATGTTCAGGAGCATCTGCTTGACGGGCTCTTTGGGCTCGTCGTCGCCCTCGATGACCACGGGACGGCCGGCCACGATGACGTCGAGATTCTCGTGGTCGACGGCCTCGGAGGCAGGCTTCTTCAGCTGGTCGGAGGCCAGGTGGATCAGCAGGTCGGAGATGCAGAACACGGGGTCTGCGGCGTCCTCGCCCACGGCGACCTCAACGGTGGTGCCGTCCTTCTTGCAGATGACGCCGTGGATGGCGAGCGGGGTGGCCACCCAGTGGTAGGCCTTCACGCCGCCGTAATAGTGCGTGTCGAGGTAGGCCATGTCGCCGGCCTCGTAGAGCGGGTTCTGCTTGAGGTCGAGGCGCGGGGAGTCGACGTGCGCACCCAGGATGTTTACGCCCTGCTCGAGGGGCGCGGAGCCTAGGTTCACGAGCATGAGGGTCTTGTTGTGGCACACGGCGTAGACCTTGCTGCCGGCGGTGAGGGCGCACCCTTCCGCCACGGCGGCCTCGAGGCTCACGTAGCCCGCGGCCTCGGCCAGCTTGACGCCGGCGGCCACGCACTCACGCTCGGTTTTGTTCGCGCTGATGAAGGCGCGGTAGTCGGCGCACAGGCGCTCGAGCTCGGCGACGTCGGCGTCGCCGTACTTCTTCCATGCGTTCGGACGCTCCATAGGGATGCCTCCTGTTTTAGTAGGGATATGTCCGGGAGTATGGTAGCACTGCAGGACGACGAGTTGTATATGCTCGCGGGCAGGCATCCAACTCAGTTTTTTGACATACAATTCAGAGCGAGAACGACGTTTTGAGCCGATTGGATATGTGAGATGAAAAGCGCGAAGCTGCAAAAGCCAATTATTCATGAATACGAGTATTGGATGTTTCGCGATGGCTCGTTTGAGGAGCTTCAACCGCAGGATATCAATCCGCTTGAGCGTACGTATCTTTATGACTACCCCGTTGTTTATGTAGTGTATTGCCAGGTGCTTAGCAGGGATGGGGGAAATCGGGATAGCCATGCTGAATCGCCAACCTTCGCGGTTTACGTTGGCGAGACGAATGACATAGTTTCGAGATCTCGTCAACATTTGACTACCGATGCGAGGAGCCGTGATGACTGGAGAGAATTTGCTTTCCGAATCAAGCAGAATAAGCGGTCAGTCAAGCAGTTCGTAATTGGCCACCCACACTTTAATAAGTCGCTTACACTCGATATCGAGAATCGGATGATGCAATATCTGCTGGGTGTAGACGCCGTCAAGCAGGTTAACAATCGTCGTGCGAATGCACAGGGGCTGTATTACACGCATGATGAGCTCGACCGGATCTTCTCTGCAGCTTGGCTTGAGCTTCACCGGAAGAATCCGACGCTCTTTCCATCTGAGGCGGTCATACGTGATTCAGCTCTCTTCAAAGCTTCCCCGTTTCATCAGCTTACTCGCGAGCAGGACAAGGCGGAAGATCTCATTCTTCGGGCGATAGATGATACTCGCCAGGATATTTTGAATTACGGTATCAATGATGGCGATTATGGCCGGTTGATTCTGGTCAAGGGCGCTGCGGGTACGGGCAAGACCGTACTAATTAGTCATTTGTTCAATCGTTTGGCGCAGCTTGTGCTTGAAGATTCCGCTTCGAATGGCGACGTGGATGACATCATGAAGTTCGGACCGGACGTTGAGCAAGATGCGGTATTATTGGTTAGACACAATGAGCAGCGGCATGTGTACAACCAGATTGCAAAAAAGCTTGGAATTCAGAAAAGGTCTGACGAACGCGTCATGAAGCCGAGCTCTTTTATCAACAAGCACAGCGAAAAGAACCCAGAAAGCAACAGGCCCGATGTGACACTGCCTTCAAAGCATATCGGCGTAGCTCTTGTCGATGAGGCGCACCTTCTTCTTACACAGGGCGACCAGGGGTATTCTGGCAAGAACATGCTGCTCGATATTATGCGTCGCGCCGCAGTTACCATTGCGGTGTTCGACCCCGATCAGATTCTGCAGACGGCGCAGCGCTGGGACCCCGATGACCTTAAGGTGCTGCTTGATAATCGCGACGAAGGAGTATATTCCCCCGTTCAGCTTTCTTCGGGCATATCAATCAAGCGGACATCGATTTGTCTCTATGGGCAGTTTCGTATTGTTGCGAGCAAGGAAGTCGTGACATGGATCGAGGACTTTGCCGCCGGGAGGAAGATCAGTTCTATTCCGCTGGATCCCGGCGAGTACGATGACGGGGATGAGATTCGCGTTCCTTACGAAATAAAGGTCTTCGATTCTCCTGTCGAGCTGTTCGGCGCAATTAGGGAGAAGGCTGAAGCTGAAGGCGACAAAGGCCTATCCCGCATTGTCGCGACTTACGATTGGCCATATAAGCAGAACAAGAAGAACGAGGATTCCAAAGACGGGCTTTGGAGTGTTGAGTTGCATAAAGATGCCTCAGGCTCCTGGGCGATGGGATTGGCTCCAGATGATTCATCAGGGTTTATAAAGGATGCCGAGTATTGCAATCCCAATCGGTTCTGTCATCCGTGGAACTATGAGCTGGTTCCTATGGGAGGATCCGAGCTCGAGCAGGAGACCGCTTGGGCGGAAAAGCCTGAGACAATTGATGAGATTGGATCGACCTACACGATTCAAGGTTTCGATTTGAATTACGTCGGCGTCATCATCGGTCCATCGGTTACGTATCGGGACGGACATATCGTGTTCGATCCAAGTGCAAGCGAAAATGGTAAGGCGAAAATGCGCCGTGGAGGCGTTGTCGATTATTCAACCGAGAACCTTTGCAATGAGCTGAACGTCCTGCTCAAGCGAGGTGTTCATGGGCTGTATCTTTTTGCAGTGGACGAGCAGCTTCAAAAGGCGCTGCTTGCTGCTCAGAAGGATGCGTATATGCCGACGGCCGATTAGCTTGAGCATAGAGTTGCTGGATCGCTAGCTAGAGCTCTGTATATTTCTTCGCTGTGCCCCGCGCCTTGTCTTCAGGGTAGTGGGACGCGTTTTTGCGTATCTTGTCTTGCAGAATCTGGGTGAGGTTCAGGTCCAGTGTATCGGCAAGATAGATGCTATAGATTATGACGTCTGCCAGCTCGTCCTTTAGGGCATCGGCATCATGGGGCTGGAGATTGCTTCCTGTCCACTGAAAACATTCAAGTAGCTCGGCGGCTTCAAGAGAGATAGAAATCGCCAGGTCTTTAGGATTGTGAAACTGCTTCCAGTCGCGCCTGTCGCGAAAAGCAAGGGCTTCCTTCTGGATTTCTTCGAACGTCATGGCGTCCTCCGAGGTGGCGTCTCGATAAGCGGCTTATTTTTTCCGCTTGGAATCTCTGATAAAACGAACCTATGCTGTCGACATTCTCGCGTCAAGTCTTGAGAGTATGACGATGGTTTAACAAGGCGTGCCTGCCGACCGACCCGTTGAAGGTGATCCTCGCGGACAACACGGGGCCGATGAACGAGTAGGGTGAATGCGGTGCTTGCGGCGCGAGGGGAGATGCGAGCTTCGAAGATGAAGGGGCTCCGTTTGCTGCCTAGAAACGCTTGAGGTCAAGCATGTGCGCGCTGGAATAGGTCGAGAAGTCATCGATGGATTACAATCTTCCCGTCAATCCATAGATGCACGGAAGGATATTCCCATGGCTGAGCCCTCGATGATGATGTGGACGTTTGTGAGCGAATGCGACGTGCCGGCAGACGTGTCGGGCATGTTGGTCGCGGGCGAGATGCCCGTCGCGGCGTACAAGACGGTGCGCGACGTTGCGGTGATCACGAACAAGAGACTGATTATGCGCGATGTACAAGGTTTCACGGGCAAGAAGGTCGAGATTTACTCCCTTCCGTGGAAGTCGGTGGACATGTGGTCGAGCGAGAACGCCGGACATATCGACATCAACTGCGAGCTCGAGTTTTGGACGCGCGCCGGGCACATCAAGCTCAACCTCAAGAAGGGCATCGATGTGCGCCGCTTCGACAAAATCATCGCCGAGTACGTGATGTAGACGCGGCACTCGCTCCTGATTCCCAGGCCACTCGATCGCATGCGTCTTTCGGATTTTGAGAGGTGTGACACGAGACTCTTCGGCTAGGATCCTCCCAGCGTGCACCGATTTCAACCAGGCTATTCTCTCGTCCGGCTTGAACCGGCAGAATAGTGCCGATATGCTGAGCGGCACTATTCTGCCGCTATTGGAACGCCATGGACCCACTACATTCTGCAGGGAAATTAGGCGATGGAACTTACGCAACGGAAGCTTGCCCGTTGCGCGGGGGCATCAGAGCGCCTCGTTTGCTCCATAGTGAACGGATGGGCTCGGGGTGTGAGTCTCGACTGGTGATACCGGTTCTCTCTGCTCAGTATTGGCTTACGGCTCTCTGATATGCCAGGTGCGCCATCTTCTACCCAGGATGACTCCTAGAGCTTCTTGCTCCGTCAGGCAGTTGAATCGTGGAGAGCCGTGAATAGGGTATGGATAACGGAGCGTATGGACATTCAGATGGAATTGGAACACGCGCTGAATAACAACCTTGAAGCACTCGCCCCGCGAGATGCCTCCGCAGCCCGTCGCCCAAAGCCCCTTCAACCAAGACTCTCGCTTTCGCAAATCGACCTTACGCCGAAAGCTGACTGCATGATTACCCGCTGGAAACGCGCTGCCCGCACCATCCAAAATACAATACAGCTAATCAACGCCCTGGCTGAACGGGCGGCCAGGATGCGCCCTTGATTGAAGGAACGGGGGTTTCCATGAAGCTGCTAGGCAGAAAGGTGCTATCCACAATCCTGATTGGTTGCCTGATGTTCCTATCCTTCTCAACGGTTGCATATGCCGCTGAGGCGGAGGGGAGCTCTGAGCAGGTAATCAAGATAATGGGTTTTTACGACCAGACCATCACGGTTAAGGGTGAGTCGGACGATTCCTCGGATAGCGCGCGGGAATCGACCAGCATCGATCGCACTGCCGACACCTCATCTGCGCCCGACGACGAATCCGCGGACGCCGCTCAGCAGTATGGTCGAATCTATCTGCCCGAGGGGTACACCGACCCCGTTAACCCTGTTCCATGGTAGTTCGTTGCAAGAAGCTACGTTCGAGCGGAGTGAGGACGGCTCGTACCGATACGCGATGACTCCCGAGATGCTCGATTCTCCCGAGAGCTACATGTTGGTCGTTGTGTGCAATGAGAGCGTATTCGTGGAGAATATGGCTGCCGAGATACATCTCGACGATTCGAATCTCCGCACACTGAGCTTTGAGATTCCCGAGGGCTCTAAGCTCTCGTCGGCAGAGATTGGCGTGATCGACGTCGACGACGACTCGTATCTCATTGCGGACATTCCGCTGCCGGCTGATGGGTCCATCAAGCTCGCGCCGTGCACGTACAACGTGTATTTCACGGGAACGGTGGACGGAATCGATATCAACACCTTCGCCGTCGTGGATGTCACACAGGGCGATCAGACCGTGAATATCAGCGATTATGTGCGCACGTATACATTCCAAATTATCGGAAGCGATGGACAGCAGTTCTCGGCGCAACTGCTCGTGTATTATTCCGAGTCTGACGTTTGGAGACTGCTCTCCATGGACTACGCTTTCGATGCGGCGACTAGCTCGTTGAGCTGCTGGGTTGATAGCCCCGTCCAACTCGCCGATTTGGATGAGGCGAATGCCGCCTACACGCTCGTCTACGCCTCGAATAAGGCGTTTTTTGGTTCAGGTTCTCGGCGACGACGGCTCCGGACAGCATATCGATGTATCGGAGCAGCAGGATCCTGTCGTTCTCGACTGTGCGGATCTTAATCGGGTGACATTCACGAGTGCATCCGACGACTGGACTATTCGGCGGGCATCGGCGCAGTGGAACGGTTATGTGCTTCCCTTGCAAGGAAGCGAATTCTTCCTGTCTGGCGGAACCTACGATTTTTCCGTCACGCATGAGAGCAATGGGGTTCCGCTTGTCAGCAATATGACACGGGATGTGACCGAAGACTGCGTGCTCTCCATTGACGAGGCGGCCTCCGAGCTGCGCGACGTCACCGTTTCTTGGTCGGATGCCTTCTCGCCGGTCGGCTCTGTATCCGTGAGGTCGGATACCGGATTCTCCGTTTCGGAGCAGGAGTTCACATCGGGTGGATCTCTTCTCGTGGAGGAGGGTCCCCAAGAGGTGGAGCTCAACCTTTGGTGCGGTGACTGCGCCTTCAACGTGGACTCAAACCTGACGGTCGGGGCTGACGCCAACGCGGTGAGCATCGGCAACGAGTTCACGGGCGACCTTGAATACTTCGGCGATGAGGAGCCCTATACGGGGGACCGGCTTGAGTTTTGGATTCTCGATCCGGTTGATGGGCAGGGCAATGTTCTTAAGACGGTCGAGGCAGCGGATCATCCCCTTAAAGCCACGGTGACCTTCACTGATGTCGACGATGAGCAGCGGGTGTTTACCACTGAGTTCTCGACTGATAATCATTGGGGCATGTACGTGACGGCGCCTGAGGAGCCCGGAACCTATAAGGTGTCTGCGGAGGTTATATGCGATGATCTGTGCGCGGCTGACGCGTTTTCAGATATCGATTCCGGACAGTGGTATCACGAGGCTGTGGACTGGGCTTTTGCGAACAAGGTCATGAACGGGTATGGCGACGGGACGTTTGGCCCCAACGATCCGCTGTGCCGCGAGCAGGCAGCTGCGGTTCTGTACAACTACCTGGAGGGGGGGCGATGAGAGCGCGCCTGCCGCCACACTCTCCGATGTCGATCAATCGGCGTGGTATGCCACCTCGCTTAACTGGGCGCTTGCGAACGGCATCATGAACGGGTATGACGGAGCCAACCGATTCGGCGTGGGCGACGCCCTTACCCGCGAGCAATTCTGCGCCGTTATCGCCAACGTGGTGGATGCGGACACCGCGGATGCGGACCTTTCGGTCCTCAATGCCTTCCCCGATGCGGCAGATGTCAGCTCTTGGGCTCGTCCTTCGGTTGCATGGGCAGTTGAGCAGGGGCTGTTGAACGGTGAGGAGCAAGCCGACGGCACGCGTGTGCTCTCAGCGACGCGCGATATCACCCGTGCCGAAATGGCCGCGATGATGCTCAACGCAGTCGATGTGGGAGTTCTTGCCAAATAGCCTGCCTGACATGCATGAAATGCCGCGACCGGAGGTATTTCCGGTCGCGGCTTTATGAACACAGTTCGCCTCGATTGGCAACGTTCTTGTCGATAGGAGAAATGTAGCATCAACCAGTATGCCTGAGGAGACTGTAAGACAAAGCGAGAGGACGCAACGTCGCGCGTTCTGACGCGAGCGCGTTTGGCAACGGGTATAGTAAGTGGTAACGAAGGTGCCTTCGTTCTCTGTTCATCTTGTCCAATCCGTTTGGGAGGCCAAGCATGACCGATCATGATAAAGATGTCGTCTTCTTCGTCGTTTGGCTTCTGGACGGCGTTTCCAAGGCATGGGGCAAGTCGACCGCTGAGACGTATCGGCTCCTGCAGGATGCCAACATAGTGAACGGATACCTCTTTCCGTGCTACGACGTGCTGCACACGATGGGAAAAGAGGCGCTGATTGAGGACGTCACACTGCTTGCTAGAAAGCGCGGGGTTATTGCATGAAGCTGTACCATGGATCGCTTAGCGTAATAACTCGACCCGATATTGCCCATTCTCGAGCGCATCTCGACTTCGGCAGAGGATTCTATACAACTTCGTATGTTCAGCAGGCGGAGCATTGGGCCGAACGTAAGGCCCACTTTACGCAGGGTCCGGCGATTGTTAACGAGTACGACTGCTTGGATTCAGCTAGCGATTTGAAGATCCTTAAGTTTGATGATGCCGACGAGCGTTGGGTTCGCTTCGTTTGTGACTGTCGCCGGGGTGGAACGGAATATCTGGACTATGACCTCATTATTGGCGGTGTTGCTGATGACAAGGTGTTCTATGCGGTAGATATGTTCTTCCAGGGGTTGTGGGACATGGATACGACGCTTAAAGCACTCAAGTTTTACCACATTAACGATCAATGGTGCTTCGTTTCGCAAAAGGCCATTGACGAGTTGCTGACATTTGTTCGGAGCTGGGAGGTCTCGACCTCATGAACGTTACACAGGACATGGTCGACAAGCTCGGAGATGTTCGTAAGGTGCGGCTTGAGGCAGAAATCGTCGATGAGCTTGCCTCCCGTTTGGCTTTGTCACCTGAAGAGGCAATGGAACGATATTTTGCGAGCGATCTTGCCAAAATGGTTGAGGACAACGAATTCGGGGTTCGTTATCTCGACGCTTCGTATCTTGTTGATGAGGTCTGGGGTGCCGCGGATTTGTAAGGCGTTCGTGGTCTGAGGAGAGATTTAGCGCTACTGGGAACGGGCGAACGAGCCCATCTTTCAGGAGGACGGCATGCGTCATTGTTCACCGAAAGACATTGCTCGTTTACGTGGGATCGACCCTCATTGCATTCGAGGCATCGATCTGGAAACCACGGGGCTCAACTCTGACAAAGATGAGATTCTGCAGATCGCTATAGTCAACGGGGGCGGAGAGCCGCTGCTCAATGAGCTTGTAAAGCCTGAAAGACGTTCAACATGGCCGGCAGCACAGAAGGTGACCGGCATATCTCCGAGCGACGTTGCCGATAAGCCGCTCTTCGAGTATCACAAGCGCCGAATCGTTGAAACTCTTCGAGATACGGAGCTGCTTGTGGGATACAACCTTCGTTTTGACCTCGGCTTTCTTAAAGCTGCTGGAATCGAGTTGCCAAGGTGTTGGTATTTTGACGTGATGAGGGAATACGCGTTTGTTGCACGGGTTCGGGGTAGAGACGGCCAGAATTTGTGGCGGCCTTTGCATGAATGCGCACAGCATTATGGCATCGAGTTCTCGCCCCATGATGCGCTGTCGGATATACGGGCTACCATGCTGTGCTTCAAAAGAATGCTTGACGATGACGGTACGCGCTATAGGGCGCCTGGAACGATTCCGTACCTGACAAGCATAGGTCATCGTCCCGAATAGCATGTGCTGCCGCTTAGCCGCGAGCTAAGAACTATGTCTGCGTTATGGGAGATACTAGTGTCGCTAAGCAATGCGGTTTCAATCCGGCAGGGGTGGATATGGACTGGGCAGCCAATCAGAACGATTTGTCTCAGCGGGCGTGTTCTCTATGGGCGAAGTCTGACTATGGGGTCGGTGAAGAGTGGCTGCCGCTGGTCGTGCATATGCACGACAGTTTTGACGTCATCACGAGGCTTTGGCAGACGTGGATGCCTTCTGGCGTAAAGGCGATGCTTGCGCGCGAGTGCGGTATCGCAGAAGAGCGCCTCGGCGAGCTCGTGGGTTTTCTCGGTGCTGTCCATGACATCGGAAAGGCGACCCCAGTGTTCCAAATCAGCTCTCGTGGACGTTTTGATTCCGAGGAAGGCGACCTCTCTTGGAAGGCCGAACGAGCTGGACTCGACATCTTGCCTTGTCTTATTTCCGAGCGTGGAGTGAGGCATACTGCTGCCGGCGAGGTTATCCTTGAAGACTATCTCCGACATTCATGCGGCTGGAGCAGGGAACAAGCTCGCGCCCTTGCAAGCATCGTGGGGTCTCACCATGGCAAGCCGTCCGTACTGGGAAAGATTGCGCGCGCTCAGAAGCTGTCTCCAGCACTTGGATGGGATGCACCTCATGAGGATTCATGGCGGGAGGTCCAAGAGGAGCTCATCGAATATGCCCAGCGTCTTTCGGGATTCGATCCTTCCGAGAAGGCTGTGCGCGATGCAGATTCGATGCCTGTCAATGTGGAGAGCGCGATCTCCGGACTGGTCATCATGGCGGATTGGATAGCGAGTAACCAAAGCTGCTACCCGTTATTGCCCGTCATTCCTTCAGGGCGGGAGCCCAGCGAAGAAGGCGGGATTTCCGAGTGGTACGAGCGTCGCGCGCGGAGTGCCTGGAATGATATCGACATACATTCTTGTTGGAATGCTGCATCAGTTAACCGGGATACCTATTCGTTTGTCGATCGCTTCGGGCTGCCCAAGTCGGCTTCTCCAAGACCCGTGCAAGAGGCTGCGATGCAAATCGCTCTCGGAGTCGATCGTCCCGGCCTCATGATCATCGAAGCACCAATGGGCGAGGGCAAGACGGAAGCCGCGTTAGCCGTTGCGGAAATCCTTGGATATCGATGCTCTCGAGGTGGAGTCTGCGTGGCGCTGCCTACCATGGCAACAACCGACGCGATGTTCAGTCGTGTCCATGCTTGGATTGAGCGTCTGCCTCACGAGGGCGATGATCCCGAGAGCATGTTCTTGGCGCACGGCAAGGCGGGCCTCAACGAGGAATATCAGGGGCTGATTCGCGCTTCGCGTCAGGCAAGGTACGGCGCCATCGATCAAGATGACTTGTTGGACTGGGGCCGCCCGCACTCATCGGTCTCCGCTTCTCCGGTTGCCGAGGTATCCGATTGGATGCAGGGGCGCAAGAAGGGTATGCTCGCGAACTTCGTCGTGTGCACGGTTGACCAGGTGCTTATGGGCGCACTCAACATGAAGCATCTTTCTCTACGCCACCTTGCTCTCGTTAACAAGGTCGTGATCATCGACGAGTGCCATGCGTACGACATGTACATGCAGCAATACCTCAATCGCGCTCTCGAATGGCTTGGCTCATGGGACGCTCCGGTGATTTTGCTTTCAGCAACGCTTCCTGCGGAGCAGCGCGATCAATTCGTGGTCTCATACCTCAGGGGGAGGACTGCTCTGGACGGGGATTCCGGGCAGGATGCTTCTGAGTACGGTGCTGAGAAAATCAGCTTTATCGAACTTACAAGACGGCGCCGTATGGGAATGGCTGTTTCCTCTGCCAGCTCGGAAAGGGACTGCGCAGAGTCTTCGTGCGTTGAGGGATACCCCTTGATTACTTACACATCCGGAAACAAAAGGCTTTCCCAGGCTATGGAACCGTCGTCTCGCTCAGTGAGCATCAAGCTTTCCATCTTGCCGGATGAGCAACTCTCATTGGTCCAGACGCTGAAGTGCCTGCTCGCCGAAGGCGGATGCGCAGGAGTCGTTTGCGATACGGTGAAGCGCGCACAGCGTTCGTTCTCTGTGCTGTCAGAAGCCTTTGGGGCCGATGAGGTGCTTTTGACGCACTCCCGCTTTACCGACATCGACAGGATGGAGAACGAGCAAAAACTCAGGAAGCTGCTCGGCCCGCAAGCTAATGCATCCAACGGAGAGCGCCCAAAGCGCTTAATTGTCGTCGGCACGCAGGTAATCGAGCAATCCTTGGATATCGACTTCGATGTTCTTGTTTCGGACATAGCGCCAATCGATCTTCTTTTGCAGCGTGTCGGTCGTCTGCATCGGCATCGTCGCGGAGAAGGGGAGGGCGACAGGCCTTCCAGCGTACGTGGGGCGAGTTGTTTCGTGCGCGGTATTCTGGGTATTGACGAGTCTGAGGTCCAGTTCGACCGCGGAATTGAATCGGTATATGAACGGGCGGCACTCATGGAAACGCTCGCGGTAGCTGGTCTTTTGGATATCGATGACGTTGTGTGCCTTAATCTGCCTGCTGATATTGAGCGCTTGGTCCAGAATGCCTACGGTTCAGATGCCGCATCGTTTATGCCCCAGGGCTGGGCTGAACGGTATGCAGAGGCTGTTGATCGTAGGAGTCTCCATTGGGAAGAGAAGAAACATCGCGCCAATGCATGTCTGCTCAAGTCCATCGATGATCTGGTTAAGAACCACAAGAGCTTGGTCGGTCTCTTTGAGGATGGGGCGGACACGGGCAGAAACGCGATGCGTGGCCACGATGACGACAGGGGCCCGCGCGCGGTTCGTGACACGCAGGAGACCGTTGAAGTGCTACTGGCATGCGAGCGAGATGACGGCCTTCACCTGTTGCCGTGGATTGGCGATGAAAAACATGGTATTGAGAAGGGCGCCTGGATACCCACGAGATTTGAGCCAGACGATCAGGTTTCCAAGGTACTCTCGAGATGTGCTGTGCGTTTGCCGTTGGAAATGAGCCCCGGTGGGGATATCGATGAGTTGCTCGATGCACTCGAGGAAATGAGCGGGCCATATGTGGGTGCATGGCAGGATTCGCGATGGTTGTCGGGTTCGCTCATCATTCCGCTGCGTGAGTGTGCTGAGCAGATGTTTCAGGCTGAAGTTCTCGGATGGGGGGTTGGGTATTCCAGACAGAGTGGATTGTCTGCCGTTCGCGGATAAGAAGTTAAGCTATAACTCACATTAGTTAGAATGCGCTTAAGGAACATGTGTGATCCCGTATGCGCTGGATTCGGTTTGCCCTTCCGGATCCAGCGCGCCTGCGGGGTGATCCCTAATGGGAGTTGATAGTAGCTGTTCCTTAAGTTTGTTCCCCACTTATATGGGGCTTTGGGTAACGACGTGAGGAAGGAGGAAGGGATGGAACAACGGGACCCGACATTCAACCTGCTGTCGGAACCTTGGATTCAGGTTGAAATGCTTGATGGGTCAACTCGGAAAGTCGGTCTCGAGAGATTGTTCTTCGATGCTCACATGATTCGAGGTATATCGGGAGAACTCCCTCAGATGCAGTTCGTTACGCTGCGCCTGTGCGAGGCGATTCTCTATCGCGCCTTCGGAGCACCGGGCATGCGGGAGGGCGAACTTCTTGGTTTGTGGACGGACCTCTGGAATAACGGCATGTTCCCCCAGGAGGACATTTCGTATTATTTCTCTACATGCCGCGAGGGGTTCGATCTCTTTGGCGATCGTCCGTTCTACCAGGTGGCGGGGTTGTCGTATGCTGCGGCAGAACCTTCTCCCATCGGTGCGCTCATGCCCGATGTGCCCGCTAAGGCAGACAAGACACTGTTCGCCATGCGCTCGATCAAACATGCAGAAACGCTCGCGTTCGACGAGGCAGCGCGGTACCTTGTGGTGACTCAGGGGTACGACACTTCTGGCATTAAAACGCCAGTAACCGGCAACACCCATGTCAATAAGGGAAAAGTGTATCCCCCGAAGGGCTTGCCGGGTACGGGTAACTGCGGTGGCATCGGCGGTACGTTCATCGAAGGAAGCAACCTGTTCGAGACGCTTATGCTCAACTGGGTGCTTTTCGATGACCTTTCCGGCTCGCAGGGGCTCTTTGGAATCGACGGCGATTTGCCGCCTTGGGAGCGAACGGATATCGGCCCCGATATGGTCCAGTGCGAGCCGGTGGGCCCAGTTCAGCTGCTCACGTGGCAAAGCCGGCGCATTCGTCTTGTTCTCGATGACGATCATTCGTGCGTCAAAGGAGTTGCGCTTTGTTACGGCGACGCGATGAAGCCCATCGACAAGCAGGGTATCGAGATGATGACCCCTTGGCGCAAGAGCGATGCGCAGCAGAAGAAATGGTCGCTCCCGTATGTTCCTTGGATGGCGCGGAAGCACGATCCCAATAAGAGTATTTGGCGTGGACTCTCGTCGTTGCTGGCTTACGGCGGCGCGGGTTCCGATGGTCAGCCGGATTTGCGTCCAGGCGTTGTTCGGTGGGTCGAAAGATTGGAAGACGAGGGAGCTCTAGACAAGGGTGCGACCGTGACGATTCATGCCCAAGGCATGGAGTACGGCACGCAGGACAGTGTTTTCACCGATGGAGTTGATGATGCGGTGTCGTTGCATGCCATGATGCTCCGGCATGATGATGTGGCGACGGTCAAAACGCTCGAGGTGATTGCGCAGACTGATGCAGCGGTCGGTTCCCTCATCAGGTTTGTCCAGAACGTTTCGATTGCCCAGGGAGACAAGCGGCGTTACAGCACGATGGGAGATGCTGCTGCTGGTGCCGCGCGGCAAGATGTTGCTACGCAGGCGTTTGATGAGCTTGATGGCATCTTCCGTAGCAGAATTGCTCATTTTACGCCGGAAGACGATCCATATGCCTACAGCGCGTCTTGGCTGCAGGAAGTGCGCAGAGTTCTCTGGCGAATCGCCGAAGACTATTTGTCAGAATCGGACGTCTCAATCTTCGGCGGAGGTGCGATGCCAGCGGGAAGAGCATTGGAAAGGCTCCGGGTGAGTCTAAACAAGCTACTCGGTTTGCCATCTGTAGGTCAAGGACAAGTGGAGTCTTCTGGAAACGGCTCTGCTCAGGAATAGCTGAGGAAGGAGGATCATGTCGACATCTATCTATCAGAATGCGAATCTGATCGGCGCATATGTCGCGCGCAAAGTTTTGAGATTGCAATCGGCGTTTCTTGGTTCTGGCTCAGGCTCTGCCGACGCGCGCGCATCGCTTGCGCGCTTGAGGAGGCTCGATAAGCCATCTGGAGGGGCTTGGGCTTCAGCGGGAGATGAACTGTTTTCGGGACTTCCGGATATCGGTGCCTCTCGAAAAGACGAGGACCGCATGCTCAAGACTATCAAAGCTTCGCTCAAGCTCTATGCGCTGCACCAGCAGTCCAAGCAGAAGCCAATGGCCTTGAATCCTAAAGATGCTGACGACGACAACTATAGTTCGCGCCGGACGTTTGGCTGGTCGTGTCGGCAGATTGAGCCCGATATCGATAATGCTGCGGGCGTCGTGCGCCGGTTGGTATCGGTGGAGGCGGCGAGGGATTTCGCCGGTATCGAGAACTGCCTGCGCGGACTCATCCAGCTCATGAGGGCGAATGATGTTCCCGTCGATTACTACTTGCTGGCTCGTGACCTTTATCTCATGCAATTTGATGGTTGTCGCGACGACGTGTTCATGCGCTGGTCGCGCGATTATTACCGGGCTTTCACGACTCGTGACGGGTCAGTTTCGGATGCTGCGGCTCCTGAGGAAGGGGAGAACTAACCATGTTTGTTGATTTGTACGCAATCCAGAACGTTCCTTCGAGCAATATCAACCGCGACGACACTGGCAGTCCGAAAACCGCGCTGTACGGAGGCTCACTGCGCGCTCGCGTCTCGAGTCAGGCATGGAAGCGCGCCATGCGTCTGAGCTTCAAGAATCTGCTTCCCAAGGAGAAGCTCGGCGTTCGCACCAAGCTCGCTGTGTCTCTGATTGACGATATCATCACCGAGAAGCGTCCTGATTTGGGGAACCAAGCGGAGGCGATGGGCATCGCCGTACTGAATGCAATTGGTGTCAAAACGAAGGCATCCAAGCGTAAGGGCGAGACCGAGGGAGTGCAGGAGACGGATTACCTCGTGTTCATCGCTAAAAGGGAGCTCAGTGAGCTTGCCGACGTTGCCATCAGTTGGGTAGATGCCGGGAAGGACCTCTCTAAGGTTGATAAGGACATGAAGAAGCAGACTGCCGATGTATTCCATGGTGTTCAAGCAGTTGATATCGCACTGTTCGGCCGCATGCTCGCCGATGCTCCGGCGCTGAACACCGATGCTTCTTGCCAGGTTGCCCATGCGCTCTCGGTTGATCGTGTGACCCAAGAATACGACTACTTCACCGCTGTGGATGACTGCGTTTCTGAAGATAACGCCGGTGCTGGGATGATCGGTTCGGTGGAATTCAATTCTTCTACGCTGTACCGCTACGCTACTGTTGACTTGAACAACCTCCTTTCGCAGCTTGGAGATGCTCAGGCAACGGCAGAAGGGCTCACCGCATTTGTTGAGGCCTTCGTGCGTTCGATGCCGACTGGTAAGCAGAATACGTTTGCGAACCGTACGCTGCCGAGCACCGTGGTTGTCGCTTTCAGGAAGTCGCAGCCCGTGAATGTTGTGAGCGCTTTTGAGGATCCCGTTCGTCCGATGGAAGGCTCGTCGATTTCCGAACAGGCAGAGAATCGTCTTGCTAAGGAGATGAAGCGATTTGACGATGCGTATGGCGTTAAGCCTGAGAAGGCGTGGCTTGTTTCGACGAACGATGATCCGAAGTTCGAGGATGGTGTCGAGCGCGTGACACTTTCGACGCTGCTCGAATCCGTTAAGGCTGGGGCTCTCGAGGTGCTGTCCGAGGAGGAGTAATGGCCGTTTTGGTTTTGCGCTTCTCGGGACCGATGCAGTCATGGGGAGATTCTTCCCGTTTCACACGACGCCTGACCAGGCATGAGCCGACCAAAAGCGGTGTGGTTGGTCTGCTTGCTGCTGCACTGGGCAGGGGCCGCGAGGAGTCCGTAGACGATTTGGCTCAACTTGAGTTGGTCATACGCATCGATCAGCCCGGGAAGATCATCCGTGATTTTCAGACAGAGCGACTAGAGGACGGGAAGGCGCTTCCGCTATCGCACCGCTTCTATCTGAGCGATGCGAAGTTTCTTGTCGCACTTGGAGGTCCGCTGGATTTCCTGCTCGAGCTCAAGAACGCGCTACTTGCGCCGCGGTGGCCTCTTTTCTTAGGGCGAAGGTCATGCCCGCCCGATGCGCCCGTTTTTGTGCGTTTGCTGGAAGAGGACGTAGACGCAAGGGATGTTCTTGCTGGCGAGCCATGGTGCGTCTCCGAGTGGAATCGTCGTCGCCGCGAAGGCGAGGAGCTCGAGATGGTATGTGACGCCCGCGATGGGGAGGCTTGCGAGAGCCAGGCCGATTACCCCTTGAGCTTCGGCCTTACCGGCAGGCGATACGCGTGCCGTCCCGTTGTGCGGTTTAGGGTGCCCAATCCCGACGGACTGCCGGAGACGAGCAGGCGTGCAAGCGCTGTAGCTGTTCCTGACCATGATCCCATGGCGATGTTATAGATTGGAGGTGCTTGTCATGTATCTATCCTGCATCGATCTCGATTTGTCTCACAGGAAAACGCTGGAGACGGTCACTTCTCCTTATCGTACGCATGCTGCAATTGAGGGGCTGTTCGGTTCCGATGCGGCTCACGAGGATTCGAATTGTCGAATTCTCTGGAGAGTGGACGATGGCGGGTCACCGGAGCGCGCTCGCCTGTATATCGTGAGCCCCGATGCCCCTGCAGTGTCAGAGGCTGTCGTGCGTTTCGGGGTCGACGAGAATGCTGTTGCATCGAAAGACTACCTCCCTTTTTCCTCAAAAGTGGCACAAGGGGGCGTTTGGCGATTTCGCCTTAAGGCAAATCCCGTGAGGCGCGTTTTGGTAGACAAGGGACGGCGACCCAATGAGGGGGTTGTTGGCACGATTCAAGGCCATGTGACTGTTACGCAGCAGCTGGAATGGCTGGAAAGCCATGCCGAGCCAAACGGGTTCAGTCTCGTGAACGATGTCTCCGACGTTGTCGTTTCCCATAGGTCACGCGAGGTGTTCGATCGCGCTGGTCGAAAGGTCACGCTGGTTACGGCACAATTCGATGGCGTCCTGCGCGTTAAGGATTCGGATCGGTTCAGGCGTGCTCTCGGATTTGGTATCGGGCGCGCCAAGGGCTTCGGTTGCGGCATGATGACCATAGCTTCCCTGTAGTTATTCGATCTATGTACCTTGATAACCGTATGAAAGGCAAATCATGAACAGAGCTGCCACCGAGTCTAACGGGGGAAGCGCCCATCCGAGTGCTTCCCCCGTTGAAGTTGCAGACCTTACACGTGTTTCTGACCGTATTACATTTCTCTATTTTGAACGCTGCAAGATCAACCAAGATGATAATGCCCTGACCATTTTGGATGATGAGGGGACGATACGGATCCCTACCGCCTCTTTGAGTGTGCTCATGCTTGGACCAGGAACGACCGTTTCCCATAAGGCCATGAGCGCCATAGGCGAGAGCGGTGCGACAGTTGTCTGGGTGGGGGAGCGCGGAGTGCGGATGTACGCGTTCGGCAGGCCGCTTACCCATTCAAGCGCATTGCTTCAGAAGCAGGCGAAGCTTGTGTCCAATACTCGATCGCGCTTGAGGGTTGCCCGCATGATGTACGGAATGCGTTTTCCCGGGGAGGACGTCAGCGGCCTTACCATGCAGCAGCTGCGCGGCAAAGAAGGCGCCCGTGTTCGTCGCGTCTATCGTGCGCTTTCTGAAGAAACTGGCGTTAAGTGGGACCGTCGCGATTACAACCCTGATGATTACTTTGATTCGAACGATATCAATATGGCTTTATCGGCTGCGCATGCATGCTTGTATGGCGTAGTGCACGCGGCGATAGTTGCAGTGGGTTGTTCTCCAGGACTAGGTTTTGTGCACACTGGTCATGAGCGTTCATTTGTGTACGACATGGCCGATTTGTATAAAGCCGAGCTGTCGATTCCCGTGGCGTTCCGCACCGTTGCCTCGCAGCCGGTAGATGTCGGGCAGGCTGTGAGACGTTCCATGCGCGATGCGATGTATGACCTTTCGATTCTTGATAGGGTAGTGGCAGATATCAAGCACCTGTTTGCCTCGGACGACGCTGAAGATAGCGCAGAGAATCATGTTGGTATCTGGGATGAGCGCAAGGGCGAAGTTCCCGCAGGAAAGCTGTATGCCAGTGATGATTGGGAGTCTCTATGACGGTGATTGTGCTTACATCGTGCCCCGCTGGAGTTAAGGGAGATTTGAGCAGATGGCTTCTGGAGATTGCTCCAGGCGTATTTGTCGGCAGGATATCCGCCAGATTGCGGGAGAGGCTTTGGGCGAGAATAATCAACATGCTGAGGGATGGCAGGGCAATTATGGTATACCCGGCAAGAAATGAGCAGCATTACTCTTTCAAGACATTTCAGCCAGACTGGCAAGTTGTTGACTGCGAAGGGGTTGAGCTAGTTAAGCGCCCTCATGGAACCGATGACGCATCGCTCGTGGGTACCAGCGGCAAAGGTTGGAGCAATGCGAGGAAGCATCAACGGGCCAGGAAGTATGGTTCGCATTGACGATTGCTGATAAACTGAAGCAAACACTGAGATGATGGGCGAGTAGCCGCAGGATTTTAAGTGTGCTCCCCGCGCATGCGGGGATGATCCCAAGTTGTCGTGCTACTGCTTTATCGAGCGCGGGTGCTCCCCGCGCATGCGGGGATGATCCCAACTGCTGCTCTTGGCCCGACTGCTCGAAAACGTGCTCCCCGCGCATGCGGGGATGATCCCCCTAATGATACGAAACGGACGTTATCCGAGCAGTGCTCCCCGCGCATGCGGGGATGATCCCGGTACCGGTAACCTCGATGGGCTCGCCCTGAAGTGCTCCCCGCGCATGCGGGGATGATCCCTCCTGCACGACGCTCACCAACTCCCAGGTGTCGTGCTCCCCGCGCATGCGGGGATGATCCCGACTGTTGTGGTCTCGTTTCGTATACATGTGCGTGCTCCCCGCGCATGCGGGGATGATCCCACCCTCAACGAGAACGGCATCTGCACGGTCATGTGCTCCCCGCGCAT
>CALULJ010000012.1 GCA_944321445.1 uncultured Collinsella sp. | reverse complement strand
CATGCTCCATCATGCACGCCTCGGAATCGGCGCGCTCGAAGGGAACGCCAAGCTCCTGGATGAGGAACGTGCGCAGCAGGCGGTGGCGGTACCAGACGGCGTTACCCTGGGCGCGGCCGGCGTCGGTGAGGACGACCTTGCCGTAATGCGACTGCTCGACCAAGCCCTGCTCCTTGAGCACCGTGACGGCCTTGTTGACCGAGGCCTTCGACACATTGAGCTGCTGGGCGATATCGACCGAGCGGATCCCCTCGCCCTGCGCGCCCTCGCGCTCCAGGCGAACCATGCACTCCAGATAGTCCTCGTTGGCAACCGTCAGGTGCAGCTCGCGCGAAATGTCGGTGGTATCCATGGGCACGTCCTCTCGTCGAATATGGGCACCAGTTTACCGCAACTGACGCTGTGTCGGGAAACCGCGTTGCGTGCTAGAGTACGGATGGAGCGGCACACCATCCGCGTTGCGCCGCGAGCTTTGCAACCGTTTTCACAAAGGAGCCGTATGTCGTACCAGCAGCAATCCGATGTGCTTGAGCGCTTCTTGCGCTATGTTCAGATCAACACGCAGTCCAGCGATGCAAACTGCGACCAGGTTCCATCGTCGGCGTGCCAGTTTGACCTTGCGAACCTGCTTGCCGACGAGCTGCGCGAGCTGGGGGCGCTCGATGTTGCCGTAAGCGAGCACGCGTACGTGACCGCACACATTCCCGCCAGCGCCGGGGCCGAGGACCGCCCCGCCCTTGGGCTTATCGCCCACCTCGACACCACCGAGGTGGCGCCGGGCGCGGGCGTAAAGCCCCACATCGTGTCCTATGCGGGCGGCGACCTGGTGTGCGGCACCGTCGACGGCAAGCCCGTGGCGCTGACGCCCGAGAAGGTGCCCGCGCTGCGCGAGCTTGTGGGCGAGGATCTGGTGTGCACCGACGGCACGACGCTTTTGGGCGGTGACGACAAGGCGGGCGTCGCCGAGATCATGGCGCTCGTCGCGCGCATCGCCGCCAACCCGGAACTCCCCCACCCCGCGCTGGGCATCTGCTTCTGCCCTGACGAGGAGATTGGCCACGGCGCCGAGCTGCTGGACATCCCCTCGTTCGGATGCACCTACGCCTACACGGTCGACGGCGGCCCCATCGGCGAGCTCGAATGGGAGTGCTTCAACGCCTGTGAGATCACCGTTGACTTCGAGGGCTTTTCCATCCACCCGGGCGACGCCAAGGACCGCATGGTGAATGCGTCGAACCTGTTCGCTGAGTACCACAGCCTGCTGCCCGCGTGCGAGCGACCCGAGCACACGGAGGGCTACGAGGGCTTCATCCACATCGAGGGCGTTTCGAGCACGGTGACGCACGCGACCGCCCGCTACATCGTGCGCGACCACGACGCCAAGCGCTTCCAGGAGAAGATCGACCTCATGCAGCGCGCGGCCGATTTTGTGAACGCGCGCCTGGGCGAGCAGCGCGTAACGGTGTCCATGAAGCAGCAGTATCGCAACATGGCAGAGGTCGTAGCGGAGTATCCCCAGCTTATCGACGTGGCCAAGGAGGCCTTCGAGGCGGCGGGCGTCACGCCGCAGGTGCTGCCGATTCGTGGCGGCACGGACGGTGCGCAGCTTTCGTTCCGCGGGCTGCCCTGCCCGAACCTGTCGACGGGTGTGTACTGCTGCCACGGCGTGAACGAGTTCATCCCCGTGTCGTCGCTGGAAACGATGGTGGACGTGCTGGAAAAGCTGGTGGCGCGCTTCGCGTAGCGCGCACCGGTTGAGCCTGCGGCTGGAAGGTGGAGGTGACCCGATGGTTCAAAAGCCCGCGCGCAACGTGCGCATAGAGGCGCTGCGGCTTGCCGCCATCGTCGCCATCGCGGTGTTCCACACCTTCCAGCCTGTGTTTGCGCAGGCCATGGCCTGGATGGCCGCCGGGGACGCGGCGGCGGCTTTGGCTGCCGCGCGCGGCGGCGACATCGGCGCCATCATGGCGAGCTGCCCGGTTGCATCGGGCGCACTGGGCTTCATCAACCTGCTGGGTGCCTATGGCAACTGCGTCTTCTTTATGATCTCGGGGTTTTTTTTGCTGCCCGGATGCGCCCGTGCATCGCGCGGCGATGGGTATTGGGGTGCACAGCTTCGCAAGGCAGGACGGCGCGCCGCGGTGATCGGAATCTCGGTCGCGCTGTATGCCGCGCTCGCTCTTGCAGTGAGCTACCTGGTGACGCCCATGCCTGGCATTTCTGTACGCGAAACGGCTTGGCTGCTTGGTGGACTTGAATTTATTTGGGTGTATCTTGCCGTCATGGTCGTGACGCCCGTTATGGGTTGGATGTGGGAGCGCTGCCCGCGCCGAGGCTTGCTCGTTTGCTTGATTATTGCCGCTGTATACCTGGTCAATGCGTACATCGCGTTTGTGTCGCCCGGCGAGGCAGAGCGTGGGCTGCTGGAATGGCGCAAGCTCATGAGCGCTGTGAGCTACGTTGCGGCGTACGCCTGCGGCGGTTTGATTGGTGAGGTGCGTTCGGCCGCGAAGCGGCCGAACGTTTCCTGGGCAGCTGCGCTGGCGTGCGCTTGCGTTGCCGTCGTGGGCCTCGAAGAGGTTCTTGCGTTTGCCGGTGCGACCAATGCGATCGTTGCCCTGTCGTTTAAATCGACGTCTGCCCTGTCGCTCGCACTGGCCGCGCTCTCGTTGCTTGCGGCCGCGTTTTCAAAGCGGCCGCAACATGAGACGGATGCTTCGCCGCGCAGCCATGCGTTGATTCGCGGCGCCGCCTCGGGTATTTTGGGGTTTTATATCTTGCAGTCGATGTTCTATACGGTCTGGCGCGGAGCGATTGACGGTCTGTTTGCCCGCATTGCCACCGGTGTCGCCGCGAACGAGAACCTCACGCTTGCAGCCGGCATGCTGCTTGGCGCGGGCGTAATTGCAAGCCTTATTGTGATCGTCGTGCTCCTTGCCTTCGATGCACTGACGCGCCGACCGCTGCTCAAAGCGCTGCGCCTCGGCTAAATGGGGGCAAATAGGGCCCACTTGTTTCGGGTAGAATGGCCCAAAAAGCTGAATTCTTTATCCTCAGCCGAGATGCATAACGTTTTACGGAGCAGTTGTGTATGGGTTTGAGCGGATTCCCGAAGTAGCGTGGCTCTCTGAATCAAAGAAATGCCTGGTAAATCGATTGGAGGTTTGGCGTCTACTTTGGATACCGCTGAAAAGCCATACACAACTGCTTCGATTTATATTGCGCGGCGTCTGACCGGGGTAACGCAATATAAAACGAAGACCTCGTGTGCACGTTTTTGGGCACGCTGTGAGTAGTGCGGCGCCAGCCGCTCTACAGAACCGCAGGTAGCGTGTTTGTCGCTTCGAAGGTCTACTTGGATGGACGCTGAAAACGTGCACACGGGGTCTTCGTAAATCGTTGTGTGCAGCAAGGCCCAGAAAACCGGGCGTTGCCCGGTACGAGCAGGGGCCGCCGGCACATGCCGGCGGCCCCTGCTCGCAGTATTCCTTGCAGTGCGGGCTATTCCTCGGAGTCCTCGTCGGAGCTCGAGCTTGACCCACTCGTGGTTGCGGTGCCGTATGCCCAGTCGGAGGCCTCGTTGTTGGAGAGGTCGCCAGTGGTCGTGGAGGTGCCGCCGGTATCGCCCATGGTCTGCGGACCCTTGGGATCCTCGCCGGCCTTCACACGGTCCATCATCTTCTCGAGCTCTTCCTCGTCGACGAAGACGTAGCTCTGGCCACCAATCCAGGTGTCGTCACCCGCCCACGAAGGCAGGTTGGCCGTCCAAATGTTGTCGGTATCCATGCCGCGCATGGCGTTCACCAGGTTGATGATGTCCTGGATGCCAAGGTCGGTCACGACCATGTTGGACAGCGAGTTGATGATTCCGGGCAGCGAGCCGACGTCCATCTTGTTCAGGATGGTGTTGGCGAGCGCCGCTAGAAAGATGCGCTGGTGACGCATGCGGGTGTAGTCACCATCGACGTAGGCGCGCGAGCGGCAGAACGCGAGCGCCTGCTCGCCGTTGAGTACCTGCAGGCCCGGCTCGATCACGAAGTCGGCAGCTTTGGGGTCGTCGATGCGATCGGGCACGTTGACCTCGACACCGCCCAGGGCGTCGACAAGCGCCTGCATGCCCTCGAAGTTGATCTCGGCGTAGTGGGAGATCTCGACGTCACACAGCTCGTTGACCGCCTCGACCATACCCTCGGCGCCGTCGTAGGCATGCGCCGCGTTGATCTTGATGGTCTTCCCGTCGTACTCGATCTTGGTATCGCGCGGGATGGAAATGAGCGTGACTTCCTTTTCGGGCGCGTCGATGCGAGCCAGCACGATGGAGTCGGCGCGATAGGAATCCTCGCCCGGGCGGCCGTCGGTGCCCAGGAGAAGCATGTAGAACGGCTCCTGCGTCACGTTGGTGTCGAGCAGCGTGGTCAGCAGGTCGCTCGTGATGATCTCGCCGTTATTGATGCGGCCCATGACCTGCGAGATCCACGAGCCCGCGGCGGTGCCCACGCACACGAACAGCGCAATGACGCCGATGAGGATGCCGCGACGGATAGCGTGACCGCGGCGGCGCTGGCGCGCACGCTCGGAGTAGCGGCTCACATTCTCGCGGCTGTAGATTCGGCTCGCAGCGCCGGTGCTGGGGCGCCTGGATTCCTGAACGGGCTTCTTCTTCATGCAGCTACCTGCCTAGTCGTCAAGGGAATCGGGCACGCTCACGCGCTCCACATGGGCGCCGAGACCGACGAGCTTCTCAACGAAGTGCTCATAGCCGCGATCGATGTGGTGAATTGCAGAGACCTCGGTGCGGCCGTCGGCGATGAGGCCGGCGACGACCAAGGCCGCTCCGCCGCGAAGGTCCGGAGAGGAGACCTGCGCGCCCGAGAAGCCGGGGACGCCGTGAATGATGGCGTGGTGGCCCTCGATACGGATGTCCGCACCCATGCGCACCAGCTCGGATGCGAACATGAAGCGGTTCTCGAAAATGTTCTCGGTGATGATGGAGCTGCCGTCTGCGAGCGCAGAGAGCACCATGGCCTGCGCCTGCATATCGGTGGGAAAGCCCGGGAACGGTAGCGTCTGGATGTCCATGGGACGGATGTGCTGGGCGCGATACACGCGCACGCCGCCGGGGATACGCTCGATATTGAGGCCCATGAGCTCGAACTTCTTGATGACCATGCCCAGATGGACGGTGGAAAAGCCCGTGATCTCGACGCCCTCGTCGCCGGCCATGAGGGCTGCGGCGACGATGAAGGTACCCGCCTCGATGCGGTCGCCGACCACGCGGTGCGTGACGGGATGGAGCTCCTCGACGCCCTCGATCGTCACGACCGGAGTGCCGGCGCCTGAAATCTGGGCACCCATGTCGTTCAGCATGTTGGCGAGGTCCACGATCTCGGGCTCGCGCGCGGCGTTGTCGATCACCGTGGTGCCCTTGGCGCGCACGGCAGCCATGATGAGGTTCTCGGTGGCGCCGACGCTTGCGAACTCAAGCGTCACCGTGGTGCCGACCATGCCCTCACCGGCGTCGGCATAGATGTAGCCGTGATCGGTATCGAAGGACACGCCCAGCGCCTCAAGGCCCAGGATATGCATATCGATCTTGCGGGCGCCCAGGTTGCAGCCGCCCGGCATGGCGATCTTGGCGCGGCCGAAGCGGCCCAGCAGCGGGCCCATGACCGCGGTCGAGGCGCGCATCTTGGCGACGAGGTCGTACGGCGCCTCCCAAGAGTCGACCTGCGAGGTATCGATAGCAAGGCTGTGCTCGTCAACGACGTCGATCGTCGCGCCCATGCGCTTCAGAACCTTGCCCATGACGTGAACGTCGGAAATGTTGGGCACGTTTTGGAGAACCGTCGTGCCCGGCGCAAGCAGGGTCGCGGCCATAAGCTTCAGGGCGGAGTTCTTCGCTCCCGAAACCTGCACGCTCCCGTTGAGGCTGTATCCGCCTTCGACGCGAATGATATCCAAGCGCGTTCCCTTTCGTTCGGTCCATACAAACATGCCCGAGGTTATGCGCCCCGGGCATGATGTTGGATGTCTGCGCTGCGCGGTCTGAAGGCAGCCGAGTGCTTAGAAATCGAGCAGCAGTTTACACCATGCGATTTCATTATAGAGGTAGGCACGGTGTGCATCGTTCTCTGACAAAACGCTCAACTGGTCTTCAAAACCTTGAATCTGAGCTTGAACCTCTTCGCGGTCGACTGTTGCGAGGTCACGGGCGCGATTGGCCAGGACAATGATCTTGTCGCCGGAAACCTCGACGTAACCGCCGCTCACAGCCAGGGTGTGGTCGACCTGGCCCATGCGCTCGTCGCACACGCGCACGTAGCCCGGGCCGATGGTGCTGATCTCGCTCGCGTGCAGCGGCGCGATGCCCATCTCGCCGTCCGTGGTGGGGACGGTCACGAAGGCCACCGTGCCGTCGAAGGCACACGAGTCGGGGCAGACGATGCGCAGGTTCATGGGCATGGCGCTTACGCCTCCATCTTCTTAGCGCGCTGGCGCACGTCGTCGATGGTGCCGGCGTAGCGGAACGCCTGCTCGGGCAGGTCGTCGCACTCGCCATCCACGATGGCGGCAAACGAGCGCACGGTATCGCTCACGCGGACGTAGACGCCCGGGTTGCCCGTGAACTTCTCGGCCACGTGGAAGGACTGCGACAGGAACTGCTGGATCTTACGGGCACGGCTTACCGTGAGCTTCTGCTCGTCGGAAAGCTCGTCCATGCCCAGGATGGCGATGATGTCCTGCAGGTCGGAGTACTGCTGGAGGATCTCCTGCACCTTCACGGCCACGCGGTAGTGCTCCTCGCCCACGATGGTGGGGTCAAGGGCGTCCGAGGTGCTCGCGAGCGGGTCGATGGCCGGGAACAGGCCCAGGCTGGAGATGCTGCGCGAAAGCACCGTCGTGGCGTCGAGGTGCGTGAACGTCGTGGCGGGCGCCGGGTCGGTGAGGTCGTCGGCGGGAACGTAGACGGCCTGGACCGAGGTAATGGAGCCGGTCTTGGTGGAGGTGATGCGCTCCTGCAGGTCGCCCATCTCGGTTGCGAGCGTGGGCTGGTAGCCAACGGCCGACGGCATGCGGCCCAGCAGGGCCGAAACCTCGGAGCCGGCCTGGGAGAAGCGGAAGATGTTGTCGATGAACAACAGCACGTCCTGGCCGCGGTCGCGGAAGTACTCCGCCTCAGTGAGGCCGGCCAGGCCGATGCGCAGACGCGCTCCGGGCGGCTCGTTCATCTGACCGTAGACCAGGCAGGTCTTGTCGATAACGCCCGACTCGCTCATCTCGAGGTACAGGTCGGTGCCCTCGCGGGTGCGCTCGCCGACGCCGGTGAAGACCGACGTGCCACCGTGCTCCTGCGCGAGGTTGTTGATGAGCTCCTGGATAAGCACCGTCTTGCCCACGCCGGCGCCGCCGAACAGGCCGGTCTTGCCGCCGCGGATGTAGGGCTCGAGCAGGTCGACGGCCTTGATGCCCGTCTCGAAGATCTCGGTCTTGGTGGTGAGCTCGTCGAAGCTCGGTGCCGGATGGTGGATGGGATAGTAATCGTCCACCTCGGGCATGGGCTTGCCGTCCACCGGCTCGCCCATGACGTTCCAGATGCGACCCAGGGTCTGGTTGCCCACGGGCATCTGCATGGGGGCGCCGGTATCGACGGCCTCGATGCCGCGCTGGAGGCCGTCCGTGGAGGACATGGCCACGCAGCGGACGACGCCGCCAGGAAGCTGGGACTCGACCTCGAGGATCGTCTTGATGCGACCCACAGGGGTCTCGGCGTCCACGGTCAGGGCGTTATAGATGCCCGGAACGCCCTGCTTGAACTTGACGTCGACGACCGGGCCGATGATGCGGACGATGCGTCCGACGCCGGCTGTGGTCGCAGACGGGGCGATGGTATCTGCCATTAGTACTCCTCCAATGCAGCGGCTCCACCGACGATCTCGTTGATCTCGGTCGTAATGGACGCCTGGCGCACGCGGTTGTACGTGCGGGTGAGCTCAGAGATGATCGCGCTGGCGTTCTCGGTGGCAGAGTGCATGGCCTTGCGGCGCGCACCCTGCTCCGCGGCGGCGGAATCGATCAGAGCCTGATGGATGACGGTCAACACGTAGCTGGGAATCAGCTTGGACAGGACGTGGTCGGCGCTGGGCGCGTACTCGAACGGCGAGGTGAGACGCTTGGGCGCCTCGGCCTCGTTGGCGCGCGGGCCGCGGGCGGTGCTCAAGACGAGCTCGTCCAGCGGCAGGATGCGCTCCTCGCGCAAGTCCTGGTCGACGCGGTTGCGCGCGTGGTAGTAGATGATGTCCACGCGGCCGAACTTCCCGCTCGCAAACCCCTCGCACACGTAGCTCGCGATCACGCGGGCGCGCTCGAGCGTGGGGTTGTCCGACTCGCCCTCGACCGCCATGACGACGTCGTCGTAGTGGCGGAAGTAGTCGCAGGCCTTGCGGCCGCACGTGATGAGCTCCACGCGCTTGGCCCCATGGCGACGGAAGTGGTTGATGCGCTTATCCGCCGCGCGCTCGACCATCACGTTGAAGCCGCCCGCCAGGCCGCGATCGGAGTTGATCACGATGAGCAGGGCACCCTCGTAGTGCTCAGGGTTGCTGAGCAGCGGATTGGTGCCCTGCGACGCGTCCTGTGCGACCGTGAGCATCATGTCCGTGATGGCTTCGCAGTACTGCTCGGACTGCTTCTCGCGCGCAAGGGCGCGGCCGATCTTCGCCGTCGAGACCATCTCCATGGTGCGCGTGATCTGCTCGGTGCTGGACACCGAGTCGATGCGCTTTTTTATTTCGCGGAGGTTGGCCATAGGGCTGCGTGCTCCTTTATGCCGTCTCGCCGGCAGCGGGCGCGGCCTGCTGCTCGCGTGCGGACACGAACTGGTTCTTGTACTCGGCGATGGCCGCCTCGAGCTGGGTGCCCAGGGCGTCATCGATCTTGGCGTCGCCGATCTGCTCGAGGAGCTTCGCGTAGGCGCCGTTCATGAACGTGAGCAGGCCGTCGCGGAAGGGCAGGACCTCGGAGATGTCCAGGTCGTCCAGGTACCCCTTGTTGCCGGCGTACAGCGCGCACACCTGGTCGGCGACGGTCATGGGGCGGAAGCGCTTCTGCTTGAGCAGCTCGGTCATGCGCGAACCGTGCGTGAGCTGCTTTTGCGTCGACGCATCCAGGTCGGAGCCGAACTGCGTGAAGCCCTGGAGCTCCTGGTAGCCGGCGAGGTCGAGGCGAAGGTTGCCCGCGACCTGCTTCATGGCCTTCGTCTGGGCGTCACCGCCGACGCGCGACACGGAGATGCCGACGTCGACAGCCGGGCGCTGACCCTGGTTGAACAGGTCGCCCTGCAGGTAGATCTGGCCGTCCGTGATGGAAATCACGTTCGTGGGGATGTAGGCCGACACGTCGCCGTCCTGCGTCTCGATGAGCGGGAGCGCCGTCAGCGAGCCGCCACCGTTTTCGTCGGAGAGCTTGCAGGCGCGCTCGAGCAGGCGCGAATGCAGGTAGAAGATATCGCCCGGGTAGGCTTCGCGTCCCGGCGGACGACGCAGCGTCAGCGACATCTGACGATACGCGACGGCCTGCTTGGACAGGTCGTCGTAGACCACGAGCACGTGGCCGCCGGGGTTCGATGCGCTCGCCGGCTCGCCGTTCTCGCCGTTATACATGAAGAACTCGCCGATGGCGGCACCCGCCATGGGAGCGATGTACTGCATAGGCGCGGAATCGGCCGCGGTGGCGGACACGATGATGGTGTAGTCGAGTGCGCCGTGGCTGGCGAGCGTCTCGCGGATGGCGGCGACGGTCGAGGCCTTCTGGCCGATGGCGACATAGATGCACACCATGTTCTTGCCGCGCTGGTTGATGATGGCGTCGATGGCGATGGCCGTCTTGCCGGTCTTGCGGTCGCCGATGATGAGCTCACGCTGGCCGCGGCCGATGGGCACCATCGAGTCGATGGCGAGCAGGCCGGTCTGGACGGGCTCGCACACGGGCTTGCGCGCGATGACGCCGGGAGCCTTGAACTCGATGGGGCGACGGTGCGTCGCGTTGATGGGGCCCTTGCCGTCGATGGGCTGGCCGAGCGGGTTCACCACGCGGCCGAGCATGCCGCGGCCGACGGGGATGTCCATGACGCGGCCGGTCGTGCGGCAGGTGTCGCCCTCCTTGATGAGCTCGACGTCGCCGAACAGAACGGCGCCGACCTCGTCGCGGTCCAGGTTCTGGGCAAGGCCATAGACGGCTTTGCCCGTGGAGCTGCTGGTGAACTCGAGCAGCTCGCCCGCCATGGCGCGCTGGAGACCGGCGACGTGCGCGATGCCGTCACCGACCTCGGCGACCGTGGACACCTCTTGGGTGTCGACCGTGGCGCTGAGGTCAAGGAGGCGCTGTTCCAGGATGCGCTCGATATTCTGAGCGCTGATTGCCTCGGACATACGCTATACCTCCCTCTTCTTCGTATTCTGCGTCATCACCTTGCGCGCGGTCTCGAGCTGTGTGCGCACGGAGGCGTCACGGCGCTGGCCGCGGGCGGACAGGATGATGCCGCCGATGATCGTGGGGTCCACGTGCTCGATGAGAAACACGCGGGACTCGAGATCGGACTCGCATTTCTGGGTGATCATGTCGCGCAGCTCGTCGTCGAGGGGGATGGCCGTCGTGACGTGCACGCCCACGACCTCCTGCTCCTCGTCGACCATGCTGCGGTACAGATCGAGGACATCGGGAAGCTTGTCCAGGTCGCCCTCTTCGGACATCTTGGCAAGCACCGCGAGAACCTCGGGCGACGCCTCGGACTGGGCGATGAGCGGCGCGATGTTCTCGTAGACGTGGTCCTCGGTCTTGGAGGCCTCCAGCAGCGTGCGCGCGTATGTCTCGAGCTTGCGGCTCTCGATGCGGTCGCTACTAGGCATGGAGGCTACCCACTTCCGCTAGGTACTTCTTGATGATCTCTTTCTGCTTGGCCGGATCGTCGGCGAGCGCGTCGCCCACGATCTTGCCCGCCACGGCCACCGACACCTTGGCGATGGAATCGGTCGCGGACGCGTAGGCGCGCTGAAGCTCATCGTCGGCGCGGTCGTGGGCCTTGGAGATGATGTCCTCGGCCTCGTCATGGGCGTCGGCAACGATACGGGCGCGCTCCTTCTCGGCGTCAGAGCGGGCGGCAAGCACGATGTCGGACGCCTGGCGACGCGCATCGGCGATGACCGAATCGGCCTGGCGGCGCGTCTCGGCGGCGTGCTCGCGCGTGGCCTCGGCCTCCTTGATGCTGTCCTCGATCGTCTTCTCGCGCTGCTCGAACATGGCCATAACGCTCGGCCACGCGAACTTGCACAGCAGCGCCAGAATGATGAGGAAGATCACGAGCGCCGGGATGAACTCTGCGGGCTTGGGGATGAGGATGTCAGCGCCGCTGGCGCCGCCCTCTTCCGCAAACGCCACGGAGGGCACCATGCACGCGGCCGCAGCGAGGGCTGCAGACACACGGATGTGATCAAGTTTCATGGCTTCTACTCCCTTGGGACTGGCTGCATTCCCTGTACGGGCGGTCTTACTGGACAACCAGGGCAACGACGAAGCCGATCAGGGCCAGAGCCTCTGCGAAGGCGGCGCCCATGATGAAGACGGTGAACGCGCGGCCCTGGATCTCGGGCTGGCGCGCCATGGCGGTGGCGCAGCCGTAGGCAGCAAGGCCGATTGCAAGACCAGCACCGATAACACCGAGGCCGTAACCGATAACTCCCACAATTCCTCCTTTAGTTGCATGCACCCTTCGTGCATTTGAAAACAACCGTTTATATCAAGCGCGTGTGCGCTCGGTACCGAACTGAGATGCGCGCGGCGTGCGCGGGCACTACTCCTCCTCCGTCTCCTCGGCCTCCTGGATGTAGACCGCGGTGAGGATGGTGAAGACGTAGGCCTGGACGAACGCCACGAAGATCTCGATGGCGTAGATGACCAGCAGGATGAAGGCGAACAGCACGCCGGGCAGGGCCGCAAGCACGTTGGACGCGGTGACCTGCTCGAGCAGCGGCTGCGCGAACAGCGTGACCATGATGGCGAACGAGCCCATGACGATGTGGCCGGCGAACATGTTGCAGAACAGACGGATGGCCAGCGTGATGGGGCGCAGGATGGTCGAGATGACCTCGATGATCCAGATGAGCACGTTCAGCGGGAACATGACGCCCTCGGGGGCCAGGCTCTTGAGGTAACCGATGGGGCCGTGCGTGCGGACGCCGCAGGCGATGAAGTAGATGAAGACGACGACGGCGAGCGCGGCGGTGGTGGAGATGGTGCCGGAGCCCGGCTTCATGCCCGGGATGACGCCGACGACGTTGTTCGCAAGGATGAAGAAGAACAGCGTGGCGAGGAACGGGAAGTGCTTCTTCCAGTTCTTGCCGATGATCTGCTTGCACACGTCATCCTGCACGAACGAGACGCCCCACTCGACCATGTTCATGAACACGCCGTGCGGAACGAGCGACAGACGCTTCACGAACACGAACATGAGGACGAGCAGTAGAACGGCGGATGCGATGAGCCAAAACGTGTACTGCGTGAGTCCCATCATGAGGTCGCCCAGAACCGGGATGGAATGGAACTCCGAGACGAGATGGTTGATCTCGTCGGGCAGCAATGCGAACGCTTCCAAGGTGTAATCCTCCTCGCAGGCCATTGCGGATGGCTTTGGTATCAGTGCCACCTGAGCGCAATGAATGCCAAATACGACAGCACAACCACGTATCCTAGCGCCAAACCGATGCTGAGGGCAAGGAAAGACTGAGGGATTAACAGCCAGGCAATGCCCTCTATGACGGTGAGCAGGCCAAACGACACGGCGACGGCGAGCCCGCCCAACCCCATACGAGGTGTAACACGGCCGCTGCGCACCAGGTGCAACGCGACGGCAAGCGGCGCGTAGCCGACGACGGAGAGCACGATTCCGCCGATAAACGGCACGATATGGGACGATGCGAGCGGCATGCGGTGTCTCCTGGGACGAGGTGCTCGCGCGGCGCGGGACGCGTGGAGACCCGATTGTAGGGGCTTGACGCCGCGGCAGGCGCGCGGGATGGGGTGGCATTCTATAGAACGCACACATTTGGTACGCGGGACAGCGGGCGTGGAGCAAGGTTGGCTTGCCCACGGCGGGTGGGGCAGGGCGGGGCGCAGGCTAGAGTGTGCCGAAGATGCGGTCGCCCGCGTCGCCCAGGCCGGGCACGATGTAGGCGGCGTCGTTCAGGCCCTCGTCGATGGAACAGGTGTAGATGTGCACGTCGGGATCCGCCTCGAGCGCGGCCGCGAGGCCTTCGGGAGCGGCGACGATGCACAGGAAGCGGACGTCGGTTGCGCCCTGCGCGCGCAGGTACTGCAGGGCCGCCGTCGCCGAGCCGCCCGTGGCGAGCATGGGATCGACGACCAGGCAGGTGCGCTCGGCGATATCGCCGGGGAGCTTGGCGTAGTACTCGTGGGGTTCGTGGGTGACCTCGTCGCGGTACATGCCCAAGTGTCCCACGCGAGCGGCGGGGATCAGGTCGAGCACGCCGTCGACCATGCCCAAGCCGGCGCGCAGGATGGGGACGACCGCGAGCTTGCGGTCGGAGATCTGCTTGGCCGTCGTCGTGCAGATGGGCGTGGTGATCTCGACGTCTTCCAGCGGCAGGTCGCGCGTGGCCTCGTACGCCTCGAAGCGGGCGAGCTCGCGCACCAGGTCGCGGAACTGCGTGGTGCCCGTGCGCTCATCGCGCAGGATGGACAGCTTGTGCTGCACGAGCGGGTGATCGACCACCGTCACGCGAGACGCATCGAATGCAACAGCCATGAATACCTCCAGTCACGGGGAACCTCTGGTGGCTATTGTAGCGCCGTTGCCGCGCCGAGCCTTGCGGAGACGGGGACCGCCCATTGGTTGGGAAAAAGGGGACAGGCACTTATTTCCCACCGGTGGGAAATAAGTGCCTGTCCCCATTTTCCCACCCGCAGGTGGAGCACTCAGTCAGCGAGCGGCCGCCTGGCGAGGCGAGGTGGGCCGAAAGAGGAGGGCATAGGGCTTCCGCCCATGCCCGACGATTGAGACCCAGATCGCCTCGCCAGGCGGCCGCGCAGCGTCGAGCAGTTCCGCGGTTCGGTAGAACCGCGGAACCAACCTAGTCTAGGGCCATGATCTTGGCGACGCGCTGGGCGTGGCGGCCGCCTTCGAATTCGGTGGTGAGGAAGACCTTGAGGATCTCCTCGTTCACCTGCAAGTCGACGAAGCGGCCGGAAAGGCAGATGACGTTGCCATCGTTGTGGCGGCGGAAGAGGTCGGCGAAGTCGGGCGTCGTGATGGAGGAGGCGCGCACGCCGGCGACCTTGTCGGCTGCAAGCGCCATGCCGATGCCGGTGCCGCACACAAGGACGCCGCGGTCGACGGAGCCGTCGGCGACGGCGCGCGCAACCAGCGCGGCGTAATCGGGATAGTCAACGCGGTCGTCCGTATCGGGGCCGAGGTCCATCACGTCGAGCTTGAGGTCCTGCGCAAGAAAGTCGACGAGCTGCTGCTTCTGCTCGAAACCGGCGTGATCGGAGGCGATGGCTACACGCATGACAATTCCCTTCTCTAAAAAACTGGGTGCTGTGCTCCCCATCTCACTGTATCACGGTTCGGGTACGCGCCACGGCATCGTGCCAACCGGACAGGCAGTGCGCGATCTCGCGCTCCTCCCCCGCCGGCATGAACCGCTTACCCAGCGCGTGGTCGGCCTGAAGCTCATCGCGGTCCTCCCAATACCCCACCGCGAGGCCCGCCAGGTACGCCGCGCCGAGGGCCGTGGTCTCGACGGCCTCCGTTTGCACGACGGGGATGCCCAGCAGATTCGCCTGGAACTGCATGATGAAGTCGTTGCGCGAGGCGGCGCCGTCGACCGAAAGCTCGGCGAGCTTCATGCCGGCGTCCGCCTCCATGGAGCGCAGCACGTCGTAGCTCTGGTAGGCCATGGACTCGCACGCCGCGCGCACAAGCGTGGCGCGATCGGATGCGGCGGTGAGGCCGGTGATGAGGCCGCGCGCCATGGGATCCCACCAAGGGGCGCCCAGGCCGCTGAAGGCGGGCACCAGATAGCAGTCGTCGTTTCCCTCCACCGACTGCGCGATGGCGGCAGTATCTGCCGCATGCTTGATGATGCCCAGCTTGTCGCGCAGCCACTGGATAACGGAGCCCGCGTGGAAGATGGAGCCCTCGAGCGAGTAGGAGACCTTGCCGCCCTCGGCGATGCCGATGGTCGAGATGAGGCCGTTGTTGGAATGCACGACCTCGTCACCCGTGTTCATGAGCAAAAAGCAGCCGGTGCCGTAGGTGTTCTTGGTGTCGCCCTTGTTGAAGCAGCAGTGGCCGAAGAACGACGCCTGCTGGTCGCCGGCAACGCCCGTGATCGGTGGCGTGTGGGTCATGACCTCGCTCGATACGTGGCCGTAGTCGTCCGAACTCCACTTGACCTCGGGCAGCATGGAGCGCGGGATGCCTAGGATATCGAGCAGCTCGTCGTCCCACTCCAGCGTATGGATGTTGTAGAGCATGGTGCGGCTGGCGTTGGTCATGTCCGTGGCGTAAACCAGACCGTTGGTAAGGTTGTAGATGAGCCAGGTGTCGATGGTGCCGAACATGAGCTCGCCGGCCTCCGCCGCCTCGCGCGCGCCGCTCACGTTGTCCAAAATCCACTTAATCTTGGTGCCGGAGAAGTACGGGTCGAGCTTAAGCCCGGTCTTTTGGCGAATGACATCCTCGTAGCCGGCGGCGATGAGCTCGTCGACGATGGGGGCCGTGCGGCGGCACTGCCAGCCGATGGCGTTGTAGATGGGCTGGCCGCTGTCGCGATCCCACACCACGCAGGTCTCGCGCTGGTTGGAAAGACCGAGCGCGGCGATGCGGTCGGAGTGGATGCCGCTTTTGAACTGGACCTCTGCCATCACGGCGATTTGGGACGCGAGGATCTCGGTGGGATCCTGCTCGACCCAGCCGGGCTGCGGATACATGGTGTGGATGGGCTTGGACGCCTGGGCGACGATGCAGTCGTACTCGTCGACGATGATCGCGCGCACCGAGGTGGTGCCGGAGTCGAGCGCCATGATGTAGCTGCTGCCGGGGATGGTGTTGTTGACGTGATCGACAAAACCGAGGTCGGTGAGGCTGTAGGCCATGGGATTTCCCCTTAATCGAGGGCGGAAGACGATGAGAGCGCGGACTGGATGCGCTCGGCGGAAAGCGCGCCTTGGCGGATGATGCGGCACGTACCGTCGAGCGTCGAGATGATGGTCGACGCATCACGGCACGGCGTGGTTCCGGCATCGATGGCAGCGTCGACGCCGGCAAGGATGCGCGGCTCGACGTCGTCGAACGATACCGGCGCGGGCATGCCATGCGTGTTGGCGCTCGTGACGGCAAGAGGCGAGGCGCAGACGCGGATCAGCGCTTGGATGACCGGGGACGCCGACGCGCGCAGGGCGACGGTACCGTCATCTGCCTGCATGAACGCGGGGACGCACGGGGCGGCCTTCACGATGAGCGTGAGGGCGCCCGGCCAAAACGCCTGGGCGAGGCGGTAGGTTTGGGGCGGGACGTCGACGCCAAAGCGGTCAAGCGCGTCCACCCCAGCGACGAGCCAGGGCACGGTTTGGCGCACATCGCGCTGCTTGAGCGAGAAGATGCGCGCGTAGCCGGTGGTCTCGTCCGGCATGTCCTGCGAGCCAGCGTACGCTGCGACGGAGACGCCCACGCCGTACACGGTCTCGGTTGGGACGAGGGCGAGCCCGCCCGCCTGGAGCACAGTCGCTGCATCGCGAATCGCCAGAGGATGCGGATGGGCATCCGGCGCCACTCGATAGATTCGCTGCATGCGACTTCCTCTCCTTCCGCCGTGAAGAAACGTTTTACCGAGGGAAGCGCTTGCGAAGGCATGCGTACATGGCCGGCCGATGTGCCGGGATGCGCAATGGGTTCTACGGCGTTTCCCGAACCGTACGCAATACGGTTCGCTGCATTGTCTCACGCGTGCGGCACACATGGAGCCGGTAGACTCAACCTAGTTGCCAAACGGGAAATACAAATCGGCGAGGGGCCGGCCGAGGGGACGTTGTGTGTGCGCGGCGTGGAGGTCGATTTCTTTGCGGCGGGATGCCGTTAGCGGCGGGCGAAACGCTCCCGAGCGGATTGGACGACGGGTTCGGGGACGCATGCGAGGACGAAGCGCGGCCTGCCCGCGAGGTCGCGCGCGATGCGCACCCGCTCAAAGCCCGCTCGTCGGCAGATTTCCGCAGCGGCGTCGAGCGTGGTCTCGTGCAGCTCGCAGGCGAACAGGCCGCCCGGCTTGAGCATGCTGGGCGCTGCGTTAACCAGACGGCGGAAGATGTCGAGACCGTCGGCGCCGCCGTCGAGCGCCAGGTGCGGCTCGAACTCCTTGACTTCCGCCGGAACCTCTTCGGCAAGCACGGAGGTGGGAATGTAGGGCGGGTTGGAAACAAGCACGTCAAACGTACCCCATTCCGTTTCGCGATCGAGCGGGGAAACCAGATTGCCCTCGCGGAAATCCGCGACCTCGGGCGCGATGCCCAGCGCGTCGCGGTTGCGGCACGCGAGCGCGACCGCCTGGGGGTTAATGTCGGTCGCCACGCAGGTCACGCGCCCCGCGCGCTCCGCGGCAAACGACAGCGTGATGCAGCCCGTGCCGCAGCCGACCTCGAGGATGCGCGCCGCGCGGGGCTTGCGCGGGGCTGATTCGGGCTCGGGCTCTTGCTCGGGCTCCGGCTGCTCGTCGGAGGCCTCGAGCTCTTCCGCCGCCTGCTCTTTTGCCTCTTGCTCCTGCTCGCGCTGCTTCTCCTCTTCCGCCTGGCGCATGGCCTCGACCTGGGCGTTCCAGGGCAGTGCGGCCTTCGTGCGGCGGGGGGCCTCGCCGTCTTCCTCGAACACCTCACGGTCCAGATAGGTGAGCACCTCCTCGACGAGCATCTCGGTTTCCGGGCGCGGGATGAGCACACCGGGCTCGCAGATGATGTCGATGGTGCGGAAGGAGGTTTCACCCACGATGTATTGGAGCGGCTCGCCTTTGGCGCGGCGGATGACCATACGGTGCATGGCGTCGAGCTCGTCGGGCGACAGCGGGCGGTCGGCGTTCGTGTACAGCTCGATGCGCGCCAGCCCGGTTGCGGAGGTGAGGAGCCACTGGGCAGAAAGGCGCGGGTTCTCGTCGCCCTTGCTCTCGAGATATTCGTTCGTCCAATCGAGGCATCGCTTGACGGTCCACACGTCCATGTCGCGCTCCTTTCACCACCGCTTCCGTTGCCAGCGATTCTATAGCACGCGCTTCGCGCCGAGGGCCGCAATGGGAAAATGAGCCGTAAGCAGGTGCAGATTTGAGTTTTAGGGTGAATTCTTGTCGGATTTCCCGAAGGTTCCAACCGATACCCGACAAGCCCGCCGGAGCCAAAACCAAAAGCGACCTGCCCCCCTTTGGCGAAACCAAATGGTGGGCAGGTCGCTATTGATTGGCGGCAGGCCTGTCCCAGGAGAGGACAAAGTGTCCCCTGGGACCCCCGTCCCCAATGGGGACAGGGTGGCCTCTTTAGGATATGGCGACGGTGAGGTCGTCGCGCACGTGGATGCGGCCGTCGGCGAGCAGCTGGACCACATACGGGTACAGCTCGTGCTCGATCTCGTGGATGTGGGCCTCGAGGGTATCGACGTCCCAGCCCTCCTCCACCGGCAGCGCACGCTGGGCGATGATGGGGCCGGCGTCGTAGGCCGCGTTGGCGAAGTGGACGGTCACGCCTGTGACCTTGACGCCGCGCTCATACGCGTCGTCGATGGCATGTGCACCCGGAAAGCTCGGCAGCAGCGCCGGATGCAGGTTGACGATGCGGTCGGGGAACGTTGCCAGCAGCGGGTCGCGGACCATGCGCATGTAGCCGGCCATGATGACGTACTCGACGCCGTGCGCCATGAGCTCGTGCGCGATGACCTCGTCGGCCGCGATGGGGTCGGCGTAGATCTCTTTGGAAAGCGTGAGGGTCTGGATACCCGCGCGCTCGGCGCGCTGCAAGCCCTTCGCGGACGGGCGGCTCGACACGACGAGCTCGATCGTGGCGTTGAGCGAGCCGTCGGCGATGCGGTCGATGAGCGCCTGCAGGTTGGTACCGGAACCGGAGATGAGCACGCCGATCTTCAGTGGCTCGAGCTCCTCGCCTGCCGCTCGCGCAGCGGCGCGCGCGGCCTGGATGTCGTTGCTGGCAGGGATGTCGAGCTCCTCCGCGGCAGCAGCGCGATCAGCCGCCTGAGCCGCCGCGCGGGCAAGCTCGCCGTCAACGTTCGCGGTGAAAAACGCGTCGCTCGGCAGCGCCTCGGGCGACAGCCCCGCCTCCTCGACCAAACGACGGTACTCATCGCTACTGCTCATCGGAGTACACCACCTTGCCAGAGCCGGCGACGCAGGTGCCCACGCGGAACGGCTTCTCGCCGAGCTCGACGAGCTTCTGCGTGACGGCAGCCTCGTCCTCGGGCGCGCAGATGATGCACAGGCCCACGCCCATGTTGAAGGTCTTGCAGGCCTCGTTGGGGGCGAGCTCGGCCTGATTGGCGATGTAGGTGATGACAGGCGGAACGTCCCAGCCCATCTCGCTGCCACGGCGATCCACCACGGCGTCGACGTCGGAGGCCAGCGCGCGGTTGAGGTTCTCGGTGATGCCGCCGCCCGTGATGTGGGCGAGCGCGTGCACGGGCGCGCCGGAACGCAGCAGCTCAAGGATGGGCTTCACGTAGATGCGCGTGGGCGCGAGCAGCGCGTCGGCAAGGTTCAGGCCAGGCGCGACCTCGATGCTCTCGAGCTCAGCCTTCTTGGCCGCGGCCTCAGGAGTGCCGGGCACGACGCCGTCGACGCCGATGACCTTACGCACGAGCGAGTAGCCGTTGGAGTGCACGCCGGTGGAGGGCAGGCCCAAGATGACGTCGCCAGGGCGGACGTTTGCCGGGTCGAGCATCTTGGGACGGTCGACGACGCCCACGGCGAAGCCGGCCAGGTCATAGTCATCCGGTCGCATGACGCCGGGGTGCTCGGCCATCTCGCCGCCCACGAGCGCGCAGCCGGAGAGTTTGCAGCCGTCGGCCACGCCCTTCACGATCTTGGCCATATGCTCGGCCTCGATGTGACCGATGGCGATGTAATCGAGGAAGAACAGGGGCTCGGCTCCGGAGGCGAGGATGTCGTTCACGCACATGGCAACGAGGTCCTGGCCCACGGTCTCGTGGCGGTCGAGAATCTGGGCGAGCACGAGCTTGGTGCCCACGCCGTCGGTGCCGGAGATGAGGATGGGATCCTCCATGTCCTTAAGCGCAGCGGCGGAGAACAGGCCGCCGAAGCCGCCGATACCGCCGATGACCTCGGGACGGTTCGTCTCGGCCACCATCTGCTTGATTGCGTCGACCGCGCGGCCGCCCTCGGCGGTGTCGACGCCGGCGTCCTCATATGTGACGTGCTTAGGTGTATCGCTCATGCGCATCCTTTCGAAAGGAGGTCCTACCTGCTCAAGATGATACCAGCCGACCGTACCGATGAGGACAGGGCCGGCTGTATCGCGTGAAATCACCGGGGACGGGGGCGTGGGAAAAAGGGGACAGGCACTTATTTCCCACCGGTGGGAAATAAGTGCCTGTCCCCTTTTTCCCAGAGCGGCGTCTCCCGCGCGCGGCACGCTACTTGCCTGGGTGCGCGGCCTCCCAGCTGTGGTCGTTCTCCTTGACGCGTACGACGTCGCGGGGCAGCAGCGGGCTGTCGGTGAGGTTGCAGGGATCGTAGCCGGGCATGAATTTGTCGCGGCCGAAGCTCTCGGGGATGGCGATGGGGTACACGCCGGTGAAGCACGCCGTGCAGTAGCCGCGCGCAGGGCAGCCCGCGGCGGGCGCCTCGCCGATGGCAGGCACGCAGGCGAGCAGGCCCTCGACCGACAGGAATCCCAGCGAGTCGGCCCCAATGTAGGCACAGATTTCGTCCACGGTCTTGTTGGCGCTGATGAGCTGCGCCTGCACGTCGGTATCGATGCCGTAGAAGCACGGCCACACGACCTCGGGCGAGTTGATGCGCACGTGAACCTCCGCCGCGCCCGCCTGGCGCAGCATCTTCACCAGCTGCACCATGGTGGTACCGCGTACGATGGAGTCATCGATGACCACGAGGCGCTTGCCGGCGATGTTGTCGCGCAGGGGGTTCAGCTTCATGCGGACGCCCATGGCGCGCAGCTCCTGCGTGGGCTGAATGAACGTGCGGGCCACATAGCGGTTTTTGATGAGGCCCTCGCCGAAGGGGATGCCGCTTTCGTGCGCGTAGCCCTCCGCCGGTGGCAGGCCCGAATCGGGCACGCCGATGACCATGTCGGCGTCGACCGGGTTCTCCCGTGCCAGCTGGCGGCCCATGTCGTAGCGGCAGGCGTAGACGGACTTGCCGCCCATGATGGAGTCGGGGCGGGCGAAGTAGACCTGCTCGAAGATGCACTCGGCGCTCTCCGCGGCGCACGGCACGCCCTGTTCGGACACGAGGCCGTCGGCGGAGATGCGCAGAATCTCGCCGGGACGGATGTCGCGCACGTAGGTGGCGCCCACGATGTCGAGGGCGCAGGTTTCGGACGCCACGACCCAGCCGCCGGTCGCGGGCGACTCGGCGGTCGGTTCTTCCACCAGCTGCCCCAGCACGAGCGGGCGGATGCCGTAGGGGTCGCGGAACGCGTAGAGCGCCTGCTCGTTGATGAGCGTCATGGCGTAGCCGCCGCGCACGAGTTCCATGGTTTTGCGGATGCCCTCGCGCAGATGGTGCGTGCGCTGGGTGAAGTAGCCGATGAGTTTGGCGGCGACCTCGGAGTCGGAATTGGAGAGGAAGGGCACGCCCAGCTCGATGAGCTGGCGGCGCAGCTCGTCGGTGTTGACGAGCGTGCCGTTGTGCGCGAGCGCGATGATAACGTCGTTGATGGTGGAGAGGTGCGGCTGCGCGGCCTCCCAGCTCTTGGCGCCCGCGGTACCGTAGCGCACGTGGCCCACGGCGAGCTGGCCGGTGAGCGTGGAAAGGTCGGCATCGGAAAAGACCTGGTCGATGAGGCCGAGGTCTTTGCGGACCATCACCGTGCCGCCGTCGCCCACCGCGATGCCCGCAGATTCCTGGCCGCGATGCTGCAGCGCCTTCAGACCGAAATACGTGAGACGCGCGACGTCGCGGTCGGGTGCCCACACGCCAAAGACGCCGCACTCTTCATGGAGGGTGTCGTCGGAGGCGGGGGCGATGGGGGCGCAGGCTGCGGCGCGCGGGGATTCTTGAATCATAGCTACCTTTCGGATGCGGTAAACGACCCGCACATTATGGCACGCAGGCACGCGCACGGCACGGATTCCGAAGATGTCGATAGGTTTTTACGAAGGGCTTGAGCGGGGCTGCGGGCGCTGCCGCCTTATGGCCGCCTGGCCTGCACACAAAACGGGCGCGCGACCGGTTGCAAGGGCCGCGCGCCCAACATGCACATGCGCGTGAGCAACATGGTGCTTGCAGCATATCAATGCGCCGAAACGGACAGTGCTCACAATCTGTTTTATGAAGAAAAACCCACGTTAATCGGGTTATTTTCCCATTCTTGGAATAGGTTTAGCCCGCGGGGGAAGAAGGGGTGTACGTCCGTTATCCTTTGGCCGAATTCCGCACCCTGACACCACCGTTCGTCAGCATGATAAGGAGCAAACCCGTGAGCGCATCGAAACGTGCCGCCGTGCGCGGCGGCATGTCCAATCAGTTGGACCCTCTGAGCCCCAGCACCGATGAGCAGAAGAAGATCCCCCGCTACCTGAAGGTGTACGGCATCTTGTGCATGGCCGACGGCATCATCATGCTGCCACTCATCGTGATGCTCATCGCCGTGGTCGCGCTGGTCGTGGTGAGGTCGCCCGAGCACCTGAGCGTCGCGAGCGACCCGACGCTCACCATCGTCGTCACCGTTATCAACGTGCTGCTTTCACTCGTGGCGTCGGTGCTGCTCATTCGCTTCGGCTATTCGCTGCTCAAAAACCGCCGGCGCAACGCAGCCATATGGTCGGAAGTCCTCATTGCCATCACGATTGCGCAGATGGTCATCGCCGTGATGCTCAACGGCATCGGCGGGCAGCTCATCCAGCCCGCCATCCAGCTCGTGATTTTGCTGGTGATTTCGGTCACCATCGACCCGACGCTGCGCGAAGAGCGCGACCTGCAGGCGCGCCTGCGCAGCATGCAGGAGCGTGAGGCGGCCGAGGAGGGCATGCTCGGGCGCGACGAGACCGGCGAGGGCTATATCAAGCTCAATTTCTTCAATCTGTTCTGGGTGTTCATGGTGTGCAGCGTGCTGGGACTCGTGCTCGAGGTCATTTGGCATATGACCGTCGTCGACCCAGGCGTGTACCAGGATCGCGCGGGGCTGCTGTTCGGGCCCTTCTCCCCCATCTATGGCGTGGGCGCGGTGCTTATGACCGTGGCGCTCAACCGGTTTTATAGGAAGAACGTCGTGATTATCTTTTTGGTGAGTGCGGTGATCGGCGGGGCGTTCGAGTACGCCGTGAGCTGGTTCATGCAGACCGCGTTTGGTGCCGTGGCCTGGGATTATACGGGGTCGATGCTGTTCGGCGTGATTCCCGACCCTATCGCTGCGCTGTGCGACGGGCGCACGTCGACGATGTTCGCCGGAATCTGGGGCGTGCTGGGGCTCGTATGGATCAAGGTGCTGCTGCCGCGTCTGCTTGGGCTCATCAACCTGATTCCCTGGAAGGCATGCTACTCGTTCACGACGCTCTGCGCTGTGTTGATGCTGGTAAATGCGGTTATGACGCTGCAAGCGCTGGACTGCTGGTTCGAGCGGGTGAGCGATATTGCGCCCAGCTCGCCGGTCGAGGAGTTTTACGCGAAGAACTTCGACAACCAGTATATGGAGCATCGGTTCCAGAGCATGACGATCCATCCCGATAACTCCGGTCGTATTGATTCTGGCAATGCGAACGCGGAGGTGCTGGCGCCGAAGGCGTAGATGGCAAGATTTGGGCTGTTTGGGGGCTGAAACCCGGCAGGCTTGTGGCGCATAACGTCTTGCGAAGACCTCGTGTGCATGTTTTTCGCCACCTCAAAAGTAGACGTCTAAGCCGATACATCGCCGACCAGGCATTTTATCTGCGCACTATAGCGTGTCTACTCGGGCGGGCCTCAAAAACCTGCACACGAGGTCTTCGCAAGACGTTATGCGCCACAAAGTCCCTGGATTTTGCCACTCGGACGGAGATGGCGGCGCTCGATCGGCGCTGGCTGCCAGCGTTTCCCCAGGATTAACGTCTGGCGAAGCGGTTGTGTATGGGTTTTTGCGCTTTGCCCGAGTAGCCCGACGAGTCTGGCCGACAAAAGCGCAGGTCGGAAGGATGCCTGTTTGAGCGTCTACTTCGAGGGCGGCCGAAAACCCATACACAAACGCTTCGTAAGAAGTTAATCCTGGGGAAACGGTGCGCGCTGGGGCTACGCGGGGCGCTCGACCTCGGAAACGCACTTGTTTTTGATGGTGCCAACCAGCTGCTGCAGGGCATCGATGACGCGCGGACGGATGTCGCCGCCGATAAGCACGAGCATGATGTCGTCGCCCACAGAAAGTTCGCCCTCGTTGAGCCATACGCGCACGTAGCCGATGCCGGGAAGGCGGCGCGCCTCGTCGACGGCGGCGTCGACCTTCGCGCGATCGTAGGAAAACACCATGCTGCCGACCTTGCTGCCGGGCTGCACGCCGTCGGTCTCGATGCCGCGGACCTCGGCCTTGGGCGTCTCGCGGACGGTCCCGTTGTGGACGAGGTACATGCCGCACGCGCGGAAGCTGGGGTCGGCCTTGGCCTCGGCGAGCCAGGCATCAATGGAAGGCATGCTCTGTGCCATGAGAACTCCTTGGTAGGCAGCGGGACGTCACGAGGAGGGCGCGCCCGAAAAGCCAATAGAACGGGCAGTATTGTACCCAGAACCCCGAAGAGAAACAGGGCGCTGCTCGCGTTACCAAACGCGAAAAGCATCGTTTATAAGAAAACTGTAAAGAGGAGATTTGAGCGGTTTGCATAGAGATGGGCACGATGGATGCTCACACCCGATTGCAGACGAAATTTTTTTCATGGTTCCGTCCCGCGAAAGCTTATTTTCAATTTACGGACCCCTTAACGATTTCAGCAGGTAGGCTCCTATCTTTATCTGCGTCGGCACCGAGTGCGCCGGCAACAGAACCCGGCCAAAAAGGCCACTGAAAGAGGGGAGTCCATCCATGTCTACGTATGCCGAGCGAGGGGCGACGCAGTCCCAAAAGCTCATGGTCTTCGTACTGTCCATGTCGTTGTACGGTTTGGCGACGCTCATCTCTGAGCTCATTCCGTCGGTGCAAATCGGCATCGTCGAGCTGTCCGTCGAATTCTTTCTGTTCATCCCGCTGACGCTCGCGATGCTCTTCGATCCGCTGTCCGCCGCCCTGGGCGCTGCCACCGGCGAGCTCGTGTTTTCCGAGATTATGCTTGGCCAGTTCGGCGGGCTTGGTGAGCTCGAGAAGTTCCTCACTGTGACCATCGGCGTCTACATCGCAGGCCTCATGGTCCGCGACCCCCGTAACGCTAAGCAGGTCGCCATCGCCGCCATCACCGGTCCGGCCATTCAACTCGCCATGAGCGCCGTGGTGGACATCGTGAAGGTCCAGGTAGCCGTCGATGACTTCGAGGCCGTCGCCGGCCTGCCCGAATCGGTCTTTGCCACCGAGGGCTTCGCCTTCCTGAACGATTTGTGCTTCTCGGGCATCCTGTTCTGCCTGCTGCCCACGCTGTTTTTGGTCCCGCGCCTGTACGGCAAGATCGAGCCGCTTTTGGGCTGCAAGCCGCGCACGCCGGAAAACGACGCCGCCCCGACCCTGAGCGGACGCGTCATCGCTTGGTCTGCCGTGGGCTTTATCGTCGCGATTGTGGTGGCCTGCGTGTCGAAGGCCGGCTTCTCGATCATCGAGTGGGAGGCTGAATGGGCAGAGAGCCAGATCGCGATCTTCACAGGCATAGGCGTTGCCGCGGTTGTCGCCCTGATCGTTGCCTTCTGGGCACGTCGTTCCGCGCAGCTTAGGAACGCCTAGGGAGCCGCCTTGTGTCTGCTGTAACCCTTGAAGATGTGACTTTCACATATCCCGGCGCAGCAGCCCCTACCCTCCGGAACGTCTGCCTGGACGTTCCGGAGGGCGACTTTCTAGCCATCATGGGGGCGAACGGCTGCGGAAAATCAACGCTCTGCAAAACGATGAACGGGCTGATTCCGCAGTTCATCGTTGGCGATCTTACCGGGACGATCACCGTGGGCGGCATCGACGCCGCCACGGCGCAGATCGGCGAGCTGGCGCGGAAAATTGGATACGTATATCAAGATTTTGAGAATCAGCTCGTGCGACCGACTGTGCTGGACGAAGCGTCGTTCTCGTGCCTGAACTATGCGTACGACGACTACATCGAGCGCGGCATGCGTGCCCTCGACCTCTGCGGATTGTCCGACCGCGCCGAATCGTACATATGGCAGCTGTCGGGCGGGCAGAAGCACCTGCTGGCGCTCGCGGGGGCAATTGCGCTGGAACCGGGGGTCATCGTGCTGGACGAGCCCGTGGCGCAACTCGACCCGTACCATGCTCAGAAAACCTACGAGGTACTGCGCGACCTCAACGAGAATCACGGGAAGACGATCATCGTCATCGAGCACCACACCGATTTCATCGCGAAATATTGCAAGTCTGCCGCGCTCATGCGCAACGGCACCATCGCATGGACGCTGCCGGCACACGAGGCGCTGCAGCAGCTCGAAGACCTGGAGGCAAGCGACGTGCATCCGCCGCAGATTGCGTTGGCAGGTCGCGAGCTCAAACACGCCGGCGCTTTGCCGCAGCGGGCGCCGCTGCCCACGACGGTGGAGGAAGGGTTCGCGGCGTTCTCGGGAATTCCGTTCATCCCGCCCGCCGATCGTGCGGGCTCTGATGAAGGTGCAGACCGCACGGCCGACGCGGGAGGTTCCTCCCTCTCCGCCGACCCGATTGTGCGATTCCGCAACGTGAGCGTAAGCTATCGCAGCGTGAAGGGGGCGCCACGGCGTGTGTTCGAGGGACTCGACCTCGATATCCAGCGCGGCGAGAAGATTGCGCTCGTGGGTTCGAACGGCGCTGGCAAATCGACGCTCATGAAGCTCCTGTACGGGCTGATCAAACCGCAGGCAGGCGAGATTTTGCTGGATGGCGCGCCGACGCGCGGAATGGGCCCCGACGAGCTGTCGGAGAAGCTGTCGCTGGTGTATCAGAACCCCGAGCAGATGTTCATCAAGGATTCGATTCGCGCCGACATCGAGTTCGCCATGCGAGCGCGCGGGGTCGATGACGCTGCTGCGCGCACCGATGAGCTGCTGGGACGCTTCCGACTGACCGAACTCGCCGACCACGACGGGCGCCTGATGTCGGGCGGCCAGATGCGCCGTGCTTCGCTTGCCATCGGCATCGCGCTGAACCCTCCGGTGCTGCTGCTGGACGAACCGACCGCGAATCTGGACATTGGCACGCGGCAAGAGATTACCCGGCTCATAGCCGACCTGCGCGGCGTCACGGACACCGTGGTGATCGCGACCCACGACATGCAGCTGGTTTGCCAGTTCGCGGATCGCATCATCGTGCTGTGCGACGGCGAGATCATCGGCGACGGCACGCCGGACGAGATCTTTATGAACGCCGACGTGGTCGAGCGGTCGGGTATCCGCCCGCCTGAGATTTTCGCGATGGGGCAAGCGCTCGACTGCAGCGCCGCGTGCTATACGCTCGACGCGTTTCTGGGCTGCTTCCCCGCGTGGCAGAAGATGAAGGAGCACGGGGTGGCGGGCGAACGCGCCGGAGCTCCCTCCTTCTCCCCTTCCTCAACACGCGCCCGCTATGCACATGAGTACGAAGAAGGCGATGCCGCATGATGGAAAAGCTCTCTGAAAACATCATGGACAAGGTGTCCATCGATTTTTTGCGCGATCAGGTGCTGAAGAACGCGTACGGCAACGACGACACGCCGATTGCCCAGCTGGATCCGCGTGTCCTTTTGCTGTGGTATTTGTTTTTCGCGCTGGTGCCGTGGTTTTTGAACGACGTCGTGGTGCTTATGGGAATGTTTGTGCTCACGGCCATCACGACACGGCTTGCGCGCGTGGCGCCGCTCGTGCTGTTCGTGTTCGCGCTCGGCGTGTTCTCGCAAACCGGGTACATGTTCGTAGCGTCGCTGCTGTTTGGCGGTGACATGTCGACGCTTGCGCCGCTGCTGGTGCTGACGCTCAAAGTGGCGACGGTGTCGCTTGCGAGCATCACGGTGTTCTCGGGGCTGGACCCAGACAAGCTCTCGAACGGCTTGCTGTGGTTTGGATGCCCCGAGCGCCTGTCGTTTTCCATAAGCTTCGCGTACCGCATTCTGCCCATCCTGATGGAAGAGATGCAGAACATCCTGCTGTCGTACCGCATGCGCGGGCGCGCGCCGGAACACGACACGTTCGGCGGCAAGGTGCGTTGGGTCATCTACCAGGTGAAAACCATCGTGCAATCGTTCTATCCGCTCATGCTGAACACCGCCAAGCGCTCCCGCACCACCGTCGAGGCGCTTGAGCTCAAGGGGTATCGCTACGCCGCGACCAACATGAAGGTGCTGAAGATTAAGCTGTCGTCGCTGCACGCCGGACGTCGCGAGGCCGTGTTTGCCTTCGTGAGCGCCGCTTGGGTCGCGTGCTGCTTTGCCTGTCCCGCTGCGTTGGAGGTCCTCCTGTGATCATCGATTTTCATACCCATGGCAAGCTTGCCAAGTACCTCGAGTTCTCGCCCGCCTACACCGATTGGCTGTTCGCCGCAGCAAAGGGAGCGGGACTCGATGCCATCTGCTTGACCGAGCACTTCAACACGCAGGGTTTTCGGCAGGTGTACGCCGATATCTCGTCGAGGTATCCGCAGGTGGGCGATGCATTTGACGTGAACGGGCTGCTGGTGTTCCCCGGGATGGAGGCGGATATCGCCGAAAGCGGGCACACGCTGGTGCTGGGGCCGATGGAAGATATCTTGCATTTCAACGCGGCGCTGGAGCCGCACAAGGCCAAGGGGAACTTTTTGCCGTTCGACGAGCTGGCGGACGAGGTCGCACGACGCGGGCTGCACTTTGGCGCGGCGCATCCGTTTCGCGAGCCGGGACGGATTCCCACGCTTTCTGACGAGCAGGTGGCGCGGTTTGAGTTTGTGGACCTGAACGGGAAGGACTTGGCGCACGACCGGACGCGCACGGTTGAGCAGACGTATGCGTTTGCCGCTCGGGCAGGCGGGCTGCCAGTGGTGTCGGGGTCGGATACGCACCAGGCGTTCCAGTACCGGTGCGTGGCGACGCGCATGGCGCGGCGCTGCACGACCTTCGACGAGCTGTTCGCGCAGGTGCATGCGCGCGAATTTGAGATTGAGCTTGCCGATGACCTGGAGTTCCGCGTGCTGACGGCGGCAACGCTGAAGCGGGCACTGAAGGAGATCGACCGCCTGGGCGGAAGCTATGTGGAGACGATTTTGGCCGGACCGGCTGCATAAAGCGGCGAGGGTCAAGCCGCACTTCTAGACGTATGTTTTCCCGATTGTGCAGGTATCTGTATGTCCCCCACATCACTGTTCAAGCAAGGCGTGATGTACACGCAGGCTGAGCACACCATCATCGACTTTATCTCGGCGAATCCGACTGAGTTTTTGGTCATGCCCATCCAGCAGCTGGCAACGCGGCTCGGCGTGTCCGATGCGACTGTTTCGCGGTTTGCACGCCATGCGGGATTTCGCGACTTCAAGGAGCTCAAGAGCGCAGTGGCGGCGGGGACGCTTGGCCCGGCAGAAAAGATGGCTGCGAGTATTGGCGATGGGCCGACGTCTCCGCAGGCGTTTTTGGAGCGGCAGCAGAATTATCTGGGCGTCACGTCACAGCGACTGAACGTGCAGGCGTTCGAGCGAGCAGCGCAGGCGATTGCCGAGGCGCCATCGGTGCTGCTGCATGCAAAGGGCGCGGCGGCTGCCTGTGCGGAGCTGCTGCGGTTTAGGCTTGCGCGGTTTGGGAAATGGGTCGAAACCGTGCCGGCGGGCGGATCCGAGCTGTTCGAAGGACTGGTGCATGCAGAACCGGAAAGCGTCGTGGTGACGTTTGGGTTCCAACGACTGCCCGAGGAGAGCCGCATCGCCATCGAATACGCCCGATCGGTAGGGGCGACGTCGCTGCTATTTACCGGAAGGCCACAGCGCGGATCCAGCGTGCAGGCGGACATCGAGCTGTTGGTGTATCGCGGGGAGCCGCTCGAATATCACTCGATGGCAAGTGCGGTGGCGCTGGTGGATGCGCTCGTCGTGGCGGTTGCGGCGCAGCTGGACGGAGTGGCGACGCAGCGGCTCGAATCGTTGCGAGGGCTTAAGCGAACGTACGAGTCGGTGCTTCCGCGGTAGGCGCGGTGCCGTCTTGCTGTGGGATTGGGATTTGTCAACCCCCTGCAGACTTTGGGGAAACCCACACCCGGATGCCCGGTTGCGCCTCCAGGTGTGGGTTTCCCCAAAGTTTGCAGGGGGTTAGATTTATGCGCGCATTGCGTTGGCCTCGGTTCGACCGGCACTCCCCTAGTGGGAGACGGCCTCGTCGACGGTGCAGACCATGACAGCGCGCGTGGTACGGGGGATGATTTCGCCCGCGCAGGTCACGAGGCTGAGCACGCGGTCGGCGGAGGCGATGCGCTCCTCCGCGTCGGGCGCGGTCGCCTGCGCCATGGTGTACAGATCCTGCAGGTAACTGGTGAGCGAGGTGCCCGCTTCGGTGAAGCTCGGCGTGCGCGCGTCGACATAGGTGTCCTCGATGCGCGAGACGAACAGCGGCGTAAGCGTGTAGGTGGTGTCGGGCGTGATGTAGTACACCTTACCGATCTTGTCGAATTCCGCCTGGTCGCGCGCCCAATCGATGGTTTGGAACATCGCGCCGTCGTAGGTGTGGTGGCCGTAGAGCGTCGTCTGCTGGTCGATCATGCCCGGCGCGGTGTCGTCCATGTCCATGAAGATCGCGCCCGACGCGTTGCGCGTGCCGTCGGCCAGCGTGTGCAGATAGGTCGTGTTGTCGTCGGTTTGGACAACGGGGTAGTTGATGGGCGTGCCGGGAATGTAGATCCAACCGATGACGTCCGGATTGACCGCTTGCAGCGCAGCGAAATCGACGTCGGGAATGCCTTCTCCCTCGTCCGAGGTGACTGTGTACTGCTCGAGCTCGGTGTAGGTCGACTGCGCCTCCTGGTAGCGAAGCTGGGTCGCGATGAACAGGCCACCTGCCACGAGCAGCAAGATGATGCCCAAGACGATGAGAATCGTGGAGAGGATCTTGCCCTTGCGGCGAGATTTGTTGTTGGGAGCGGCGCCGTCGTTTGCGGCGGAGGCAGGGGCGCTGCCGGTTGCGGCGGCGTTCGTCGTGCTTGCGAAGGGAATCTGCGGGACGTCGTTGCCCTTTACGCGCGAAACGGGAATCTGCGCCGTCGCCGCAGCAGGCTCGGCAGGAGCGGCGGCGGGAGCTGCGGGTTCCTGGTCGGGAGAGGGAACGGACGCAAAGCGGGTGCCCGCTGGGGCGGAAGTCGTAGCAGGGGCATCGGCCGCAGGACGCGCGAAACGGGTGCCGGCGGGGCGGCCTTCTGGGCTGGGGTTTTCGTTTGAAGCGGAAGTTGGGGCCGGGCGGAATCGGGCGCCCGCAGGACGGGGTGCCGCGGTATCCAGCGCGGGCGCCGCCGCTGAATCGGCGCGCGCTTCCGGCGCAGGAGCGGAGCTCTCGGTACCCGTGAGAGGCGTCGGGGCAAAGCGCGTTCCACGTCGACGCACCTCGGCAGCGGGGGTTTGTGGCTGCGAACCTTTCGCCGCGAAGCGCGCGCCCGCAGGACGGGCGACCGACGACGACTCCTCCTCGGCGCCCGAGTCGGAAGCGGGTTTGGAGAAATGCGAGCCTGCGGGCACCATGCGCATGCGCGGGGTGGGCAGCGGGGCCTGCGTCGACTGCGCACCGTCCGAAGGCACGGCAGGGTTCACGTTGTCCCGACTGTCCATAGGTTCTCCCATCTCTTCCCTTGCGATTCCTCTTCCACTGCATATGGAAAACGGGCGGCCTCCACATGAAGAGGCCGCCCGGAGCGAGACGTGTTTTACGCCTCGGCCATCTCGCGCTTGAAGTCCTCGATGGCCGTGCGGTACTCGGGCATGGTGGCGCCCAGGATCTGCGTGGCGTAGATGGCGGCGTTCTTGGCGCCGTTGATGGCAACGCAGGCCACGGGCACGCCGGAGGGCATCTGCACCATGGAGAGCAGCGAATCGAGGCCGCCCAGGTCGCTCGTCTTCATGGGCACGCCGATGACCGGCAGCGGGGTGAAGGCAGCGACGACGCCGCCCAGGTGCGCGGCCTTGCCGGCGGCGGCGATGATGACCTTGATGCCGCGGTCGGCCGCGGTGCCCGCCCACTCGTGGACCTTGTCGGGCGTGCGGTGCGCGCTTGCGATCACCAGCTCGTAGGGGACGCCGAGGCGCTCGAGCTCTGCCGTGCAGCCCTCCATGGTGGGAAGGTCGGACTTCGAGCCCATGATGATGCCGACGAGCGGGGTCTTTTCTGCGGTATCTGCCATGCGATGGCCTCCAATGTCGAGAGCGGCGACGGGTCGCGCGGGCGCCCGTCCCTTGACTGCAAACACATTCAGTATAGCCGGGCGCGCGGACAGGACGCGGGACCGGGGCGGCGCTGCATATTCTGCAAACAAGGAGCCGCCCCGCCGCGAACACGCAGCGAGGCGGCAAACAGCGACAAAGCAGCCAGGCCTGTCCCAGATGGAGACAAAATGTCCCCTGGCACCCCCGTCCCCAGAGAGGACAAAGTGGCGCGTGGCACCCCCGTCCCCAGAGACGCCAACCCGGATGTACGGCCGGCTGAGGTGCCCGAGATTGCCGTGAAAGCCGAGGGCGCACGCCTTGCGTGCGGCGCCCGAAGGCTTGAGCGGCAAGATCGGGTGCCTCAGTCCGGCCGGTCGGGTTGAGGGGGTTATACCTCGTACTGAGGCAGGTCTTGCAGCGCGATGACTTCCATGCCGGAGCCCTCGCCGCCCTCGCGGGCCTGCTGGACGGCCTCGATGGCGGCCACGAAGGCGTTCGCGCCGGAAAGCGCGGTCACGCAGGTCACGCCGCGACGCACGGCCTCGGTGCGCACGCGGTAGCCGTCGCCGCGGGCGCCCTGGCCGTAGGGCGTGTTCACGATGAGGGCGATCTCGCCGTTGGCGATCATGTCACCGATGTTGGGATGCGGCCCGCTGATCTTCTCCACGACCTCGCACTTGACGTTGCCGCCGGTGAGCACGCGCGCCGTGCCCTCGGTGGAGCAGATGTCGAAGCCCAGGTAGTGGAAGATGCGCGCGACGGCCAGAATGTGGCGCTTGTCGCGGTCGTTCACCGAAATGAAGACCTTGCCGGCATCGGGCGTGGGCAGCTCGTAGCTGATGGCGAGCTGCGACTTGGCGTAGGCCTCGGGGTAGCTCTTGGCGATGCCCATGACCTCGCCGGTCGACTTCATCTCGGGCCCGAGGATGACGTCGGCGCCGGGGAAGCGGCCCCAGGGCATGACGGCTTCCTTCATGCAGAACCAGTCGAGCTGACGATCGTCGGCGGGCAGGTGCAGGTCGGCGATCTTCTCGCCGGACATGATGCACGCGGCGGCCTTGGCCAGCGGCACGCCGGTGGCCTTGGAGATGAAGGGCACGGTGCGGCTCGCGCGCGGGTTCGCCTCGATGACGTAGACGGTTTCGCCGCGGATGGCGTACTGCACGTTCACGAGGCCGCGCACGCCGAGCGCAAGGGCGATGCGGCGCGTGGTCTCGCGCAGCTTCTCCACGAGGCTCTCGGAGAAGGAGAACGGCGGGATGCAGGTCGCGGAGTCGCCGGAGTGGATGCCGGCCTCCTCGATGTGCTCCAGGATGCCGCCGATGTAGACCTCCTCGCCGTCGCACAGGGCGTCGACGTCGGACTCGATGGCGCCCTCAAGGAAGCGGTCGAGGTAGACGGGGTAGTCGGGGCTCACGCGCGCCGCCTCCGCCATGTAGGTGCGCAGGTGGTCGGCGTCGTAGGCGATCATCATGCCGCGGCCGCCCAGCACGTAGGAGGGGCGGACGAGCAGCGGGTAGCCGATGCGCGCAGCCACGGCCTCAGCCTCCTCGAAGGAGGTCGCCATACCCGCCGGCGGATACATGATGCCCAGGTTATCGAGCAGGGCGCTGAAGCGCTCGCGGTCCTCGGCCCAGTCGATGGCGTCGGGCTGCGTGCCCATGATGCGCACGCCCGAGTCGGCCAGCATGCGCGCGAGCTTGAGCGGCGTCTGGCCGCCAAGCGTCACCACGACGCCGTCGGGGCGCTCCACATCCACGATGTCCATGACGTCCTCGTAGGTGAGCGGCTCGAAGTACAGGCGGTCGGACGTGTCGTAGTCGGTGGAGACGGTCTCGGGGTTGCAGTTGACCATGATGGTCTCGTAGCCGCGGCCGGCGAGCGCGTAGCTCGCGTGCACGCAGCAGTAGTCGAACTCGATGCCCTGACCGATACGGTTGGGGCCGGCGCCCAGAATCATGGCCTTGGGCTTGTCGCAAGGCGTGACCTCGTCGGCAGCCACGCGGCGGCGCGAGGACAGGCTCGCGCGCATGGGCGCCTCGTAGGTCTTGTAGTGGTACTCCGTGGCGCTCTGGAACTCGGCGGCGCAGGTATCGACCGTCTTCATGGACGGCACGACGCCCAGGCCCTTGCGATAGGCGCGCACGAAGCGCTCATCGCTGTTCGTGAGCAGGGCGATCTCGGCGTCGCTCGCGCCGTACTGCTTGAGCAGGCGCATGGTGTCGGCGTCGATATCCTCCACGCGCAGGCCGCGCACGGCCTCGCGCACGGCGACCATGTCGGCCAAGCGGGTGACAAACCACGGGTCGATGCCACAGGCCTCGTGCACGCGCTCGACGCTCCAGCCGCGGCGCAGGGCCTCCACCACGTAGTGGATGCGGCTCTCGGTGGGCGTGCGGACGCCATCGAGCAGCTCGTCTTCGGACAGCGCGTCGAGGTTGTCCTTGGCAGAGAACAGGCCCACGCGGCCGTCTTCGAGCGAGCGCATGGCCTTGCCGAAGCTCTCCTCGAACGTGCGTCCAATGGCCATGATCTCGCCCACGGCCTTCATGCGCGTGGACAGGGTGGTGTCGGTGCCCTTGAACTTCTCGAACGCAAAGCGCGGCACCTTGACCACGCAGTAGTCGATGGAGGGCTCGAAGCACGCCGGGGTGGCGCGCGTGATGTCGTTCACGATCTCGTCGAGCGTGTAGCCCACGGCCAGGCGCGCGGCGGCCTTGGCGATGGGGAAGCCGGTGGCCTTGGAGGCGAGCGCCGAGGAGCGGGACACGCGCGGGTTCATCTCGATGACGATGAGGCGGCCGTTGTTGGGGTTGACGGCGAACTGCACGTTGGAGCCGCCGGTCTCGACGCCGACCTTCTCCAGGATGGCAAGCGACGCGGTGCGCATGCGCTGGTACTCCAGGTCGGAGAGGGTCTGCGCGGGCGCGACGGTGATGGAGTCGCCGGTGTGCACGCCCATGGGGTCGAAGTTTTCGATGGAGCACACGATGATGCCGTTGCCGGCGCGGTCGCGCATGACCTCCATCTCGTACTCTTTCCAGCCTTCGATGGACTCCTCCACCAGCACCTCGTGGGCCGGCGAGAGCTCGAGGCCCTGGCGGACGATCTCGATGAGCTCGGCCTCGGTGTGCGCGATGCCGCCGCCCGCGCCGCCCAGCGTGTAGCTGGGGCGCAGCACGCAGGGATAGCCCACGCGCGCGACGATGTCCAGGGCGTCCTGGACGGAGTAGGCGTAGCCGGAGCGCGCGACCTCGAGGCCGATTTCGGCCATGGCCTCGTTGAAGAGCTTGCGGTCCTCGCCGCGCTCAATGGCGTCGAGGTCGCAGCCGATCATTTCGACGCCGTACTTGTCGAGCGTGCCGTTTTTGGCCAGCTCGACGGCGGCGTTGAGGCCGGTTTGTCCGCCCAGGGTGGGCAGCAGCGCGTCGGGGTGCTCGCGGGCAATGACCTTCTCGACGAACTCCGCGGTGATGGGCTCGACGTAGGTGCGATCGGCGAGACCTGGGTCGGTCATGATGGTGGCCGGGTTGGAGTTGACGAGGACGACCTCGTAGCCCTCCTCCTTCAGCACCTTGCAGGCCTGGGCGCCGGAATAATCGAACTCGCAGGCCTGGCCGATGACGATGGGGCCGGACCCGATGACGAGGATTCGTTTGATATCTGTACGTTTGGGCATGGTGAACTCTTCTCTATCCCTTCGGCCTCCCGTAGCGCCCGGCCCTGCCTTTCACTCGTCGGTCGCCGCGCGTTAGGCGTGCTCCCTCCTCGTTCAAGGCAATCTCGGGCGCTACGGAAGCCCGTCTCCGTGGTCGTTTCCTTATCCCTGCGGGCGTCTCCGTGATTGCTATTCGCTGGCGAAGGTCCAGCCGGCTAGGCGGTCCTTGGCGATGTCGATGTTCAGGTAGTCGGGCTCGCCGTCCATGAGGCGGGCGAACGCGGTGAACAGGTAGTGCGCATCGGTGGGGCCGGGTGCGGCCTCAGGATGGTACTGCACGGAGAAGGCGGGACGGTCGAGCAGCTGGATGCCCTCGGCCGTGCCGTCGTTGAGGTTCACGTGGGTGAGACGGATGCGGCCGAAGCGCGCATTGTCGACCACGGGAGCGATGCCGCGCTCGGCCCAGAAGCGCAGGTCGCCGTCGGCGGGGTGCTCGGAGATGCCGCCGGAGAGCTCGGGGATGAGCGCGCCCAGGCTGGGGAACACGAGGCCGAAGCCGTGGTTTTGTGCGGTGATTTCCACGCGGCGGGAGAGCAGATTCATGACCGGCTGGTTGCCGCCGCGGTGGCCGAACTTGAGCTTTTCCATCTGAGCGCCGCAGGCCAAGCTGATCATCTGGTGGCCCAGGCAGATGCCGAACAGCGGCACCTGGCCGATGAGCTTCTCGACCTGGGAATAGGTCTCTTCCACGGCATCCGGATCGCCCGGGCCGTTGGAGAGGAACACGCCGTCGGGGTTCTGGGCAAGCACGTCGGCGGCCGGGGTGTCCCACGGCACGACGGTGAGCTCGCAGCCAACGCGCACGAGGCCCTCGAGGATGCCGCGCTTGATGCCGCAGTCGTAGGCGACCACGCGGTACTTGGGCTGCGCGGGCGCAGCGGCGGAGGCGAACGCGTGCTCGGCAGGCAGGTCTGCCGCGGCGTAGGAGTGCGGCTCGGCGCAGCTCACGGTGCGCACGAGGTTCTCGCCCACCAGCGAGGGAGCGGCGGCGAGCTTGTCGGCAAGCTCGGGCAGGCTGAAGACCTCGGTGGAGATGATGCCCTTCTGGGCGCCGTTGTCGCGCAGGTGGCGCACGAGCGCGCGCGTGTCGACGTTCTCGATGGCCACGACGCCGTTATCCTTCAGGTACTGTGGCAGGCTCACCGTGCTGCGCCAGTTGGACGGCACCGCGCACATGTCGTGGACGACCATGCCGCGCAGCGCTGGCGTGTTGGCGCCACGGTCGGACCCGCCCGGGTAGGCGCTCTGAACGTCGGCGGGGTCGATGCCGTAGTTGCCGATCTGCGGGTAGGTCATGGTCACGATCTGCCCTGCGTACGAGGGGTCCGTGAGGACCTCGAAATAGCCCTCGAGCGAGGTGTTGAAGCACACCTCTCCCGTCGCCGTGCCGGGCGCGCCGCAGGAACGCCCATAAAAAACGGTCCCGTCCTCCAACATGAGGATCGCGGGACCGTTGTAACCCTTGCTTGTCTGTGCGATGACGCGCTGAGCCAGCTCGCTCGGCGCTGCCTTTTGGACTTCGATGCCCATGGCGGTGGTGTGCTCCATCTGCTCTCCTTCTCGGTCTCTCGGTACCGGTTTAAAGGTCGAATGGCCTAGGGGTATTGTAGGCGGTTTGCCCGGCGGGCGCGGCATTGTTTGCCGTTTATTCACGATTGTCACGGTTGGCGCACGATTTATTCAGCATTTGTCCAGATGGGATGAAGGGCGGCTTGGCCGACGCACTTCTCCCCTGGGGAGAAGTGCGTCGCCACGGGGCGGCTTCGAGCCCAAAATCGGATGTATAGCCCTTTGGAGGAAGTTCGGGACGAAATTTAGGTCTCCTCCGCCCGTACGGGCGACATCCCTTGGAAACGTCGCAGGAAACAACTGGGGTTTTGCTAGCGGGTATCCGCCATATGGACGAAGGACACCGAAATTTCGTCCCGAACATCCGTTGTTACAGCTGCTCCGACCACCGGCGCCTAATCTTTATACATTTTTCGAACGATATCCTGCGGAGACAAGCTGGCTGTATACATCCGTGAAACGGGCTTCTCCCGGCGACGCACTTCTCCCCTGGGGAGAAGTGCGTCGAGCGTGTTGCGATTGAGATTTCTGGGTGCCGAGGCCACTCAAACGTACTAAGGTGTCTTCGTACGCTGGTCCATAAGTCCGCGGAAAAGAAAGAGGAATCACTATGTCCAACGCAATCACCAGCCCTGACCAACCCGTCTACCAGCGCGAAGGCGGGTACATCCCGCGCGTTGCCGCCGTGCACGACCTGTGCGGATACGGCAAGTGCTCGCTCGCCGTCGCCATCCCCGTGCTATCTGCCGCCGGCTGCGACGTGTGCCCCGTGCCCACGTCGCTGTTCAGCTCGCACACGGCCTTCCCGGGCTGGTACATGCATGACACCACCGATATGCTGCCCGATTACCTGGCGGCCTGGAGCAAGATCGGCGTCGATATCGACGCCGTGTACTCCGGCTTTTTGGGATCGCCCGAGCAGGTCGACCGCATTCGCGACCTGTACGCTATGTATCCCGATGCGCTGCGCATCGTCGACCCCGTCATGGCCGACCACGGCAAGGTCTACCCCACCTACACCCCCGAGCTGTGCTCCGCGATGGCCGAGCTCGCCGAAGGCGCCGACGTACTGACGCCGAACCTCACCGAGGCCGCCATCATTCTGGGCGAACCCATCGGCGACGCATGGGCGGGCGAGAACATCTCGGACGATGAGGCGCACCGCCTGACCGACGCTCTGCTTGCAAAGGGCACGCACAACGTGGTGCTGAAAGGCATCCAGCGCGGCGACGGGCAGATCCGCAATTTCGTGGGGACCGCCGGCGGCGCGTTCTTCGAGGTGAGCAACGAGCTTTTGCCCTACATGCTGCACGGCACGGGCGACCTGTACGCATCCTGCCTGCTCGCGGGCATCATGGCCGGCCGCACCCTGCGCGAGTCCGTCACCTTCGCGGGCGACTTCGTGCACGACGCGATGCTGGTCTCGGCCCAGCAGCCGCAGTTCCAGGAGCGCGGCGTTTCTTTCGAGACCAATTTGGGCCGCGTTGCCGACCTGCTGAGATAGCAAATCGCCTCATTGATCTAGACGGCGCGTTCGGACTGGGAAGCCCTTCGAACGCGCCGTTTTCTTTCGTCCCGGGCATGCCGATCCGAAACTTGGATAAAAACGTCGATCGTGCATCGCAACGCCGCCCTGGAAGGGTGGTGCGCCGCTGAAAGCACCGTCCGGAGGCACCGCCCGCGGCGATGCTGCGCCTTTCAGGGCGGCAGCATGCGCCTCGGGGCCCGATTGACATCACCAGACGGCGTTGATGGGCCATCGCCCGCGCCACGAGCGATGCATAATCGACATCTTTATCCACTTCGCGCAGGAAGGCCGTACGGGTCAGTGGCGCACCGAGCACGAGCGCAGGGACGTATTCCTCTTCGGCAGCGTCGTCGGCAGTCTCTTGGGTATTCAAATCCTGCTCTTCCGTGGTTGCTCCCTTACGTGTGGTCATGTGCGATGCTTATTGTAGCGACCATCAGGCCATTATGAGTCCCGGACAAAAGGAGCACGAGATATCTCGAGCTTGTCCCCGGATACGGGGCAGCCTCGCCTTCACCTCACTTCAACCTCACTTTAGATAGAAGTGAGGTTGAAGTGAGGTGAAGAAATGAGGTGCCCCGGCCTGCCCGCCATGGGGCCGCGCGGCATAAAAAACGCCCGGCTCCAGGGTCGGGTCTGGAACCGGGCTGAAAGGCCGGGACGGAGGTCGGAATTCCGCTTGCCGGCCCCGCCGCACAAGGCGGCTATATGCTAAGCCGTCGGATGGCTTGGCACCGAAATGGAGATACCGGGGCGGCGGTGCAGCCACCCCGGGGCACGGAATCGCCGTTAGCGGCGCACGCGAAGCTTGGAGGCGAGGCCGGCCGCAAGGAGCACGACGCCGGCCGCGACAGCGGCGACCACCGCGAACAGAGTGCTGTCCCCCGTCTGCGGGACGCCATCGCCGGGCTCACCGGGCTCGGCAGGCTCTCCCGGCTCGCCGGGGTCGCTCGGCTCGCCGGGGTCGCTCGGCTCACCCGGGTCGCTGGGCTCGCCGGGATCATCCGGGTCGCCGGGGTCTTCGGGATCGGTCGGCTCATCGGGGTCTTCGGGATCCTCCGGATCGGTCGGATCCTCGGGGTCCTCGGGATCGCCAGGGCCTCCGGGGCCGGGCGTCAGCACGTTGGTGAACACGGGCTCCTCAACCTTACCGTTGTAGGTCACCCTCACGACCTCGAGCGCACCGTCGTTGTTGACGTCGCGGACAACGACCCTAACGGTGTATTCGGTCGTGTCGTACGTTATGCCGTCATGCTGGATACCATCGGTAGCGGGGTCGTCGTCCGCGGGCACAACCTCGACAATCGTGTAGGTGTAGATACCCGCTTCGGTGTACTTGATCTTGTCGAAGACGAACGTACCGTCCGCGGCGTTGGTCACTTCCTGGATAACCTCGCCGTTGGCGTCAAGCAGCTGGAAGGTGAAGGCACCCTTGCGGAGCTCGCCGTTCTTGAGCACCTTGGAGCCGCCGAGCTCGACCGAGGTCGGATCCGGATCGGGCTCGGTGACAGGCGTCACGCGATTCACGAACGCGGCAACCGCATCCTCATCGGCCTTGATAGTGCCGGCGTCGGAAGCATTATTCTCGGGTTTGACCTGCGTATAGCCAGAAACCGAAGTCTCGGTCACCGTGTACTTCGCACCTGCAGGCAGACCCTGGACGGTAAGCTTCTCGCCGTGGCTCAACTTAACGGTCGCTTCGCCCTCATCGTCGAAGATCAGCTCGTTAATGCCGTCGACACCCGATGCGGCATAGGTGCCCGTCACGGGCTCGCCAGATTCATCGGTCAACTTGACCGTGAAGGTGAAGTCCGTCGTGTCAGAAGTTACCGGGTCTCCGTTGACATCCTGCACTTGCTTGGAAATAACCAGATTTCCGAGCTCTGGCTCGGGATCGGGATCCGCGGTGTTGGTAAACACGAAGTCAAAGTCATGAAGTTCGCCATCAGTGCTCTTCGTAGCAGTGATGGTGCCATCGCCGTTATCGGTCACCGTGACCGTGACGGTCTTCGAGGCCTTGAGGTCGTTGGTCACGCCTTCGACCTCGCCGGATTCGGTAATGGTGTAGACAAGCACCTTGGTGCGCTTCTGCGCCACAGCCTGGGCGTCAGCACCTTCGTCGGCATCTTCACCAGAACCGCTCTGCGCGCCAAAGACGTTTTCGATGGTGTAGGTGATCGTACCGAAATCGATTCCCATCGACTCGTCGAGGACAACTTCCTTCGTTCGAGGCATGAGCTCATTGGGCAGCGGCTTCCCATCATCAAAGGTACCGGTGACCTTGAAGGTGTACTTGCCCACGATGTTCGGCGCCGCGGTCGCCCCATCAGTCACATAGTTCTTCTGGCCGTTGAGGGTGATGCTCGCCTCGTCATCCGTGCCGTACTTGTTTTTAAAGGCCAGTGTTCCGTTGGAATCTTCAGGGTAGATAACCTCGGTGGACAGCGCGCCCGCACCATTGTCGGTCACCTTAACCGTAACGGAGAAGGAACCGGTAATCGGCGTCATGCCAGGCTGCGTTGGCGCCACCTCGGACACGGTATAGACGAAGGTGTAAACCGTAGAACCATCGTCCCCGCGGCTGATGCTGGCGGAGCCATCGGCGACAGCATCATTGAGGTCAGCGGTGGTGTAGGAAATCTGATCGAACGTCACCTCGCCAGGCTTGCCGTCTGCGGCAGACGTGTTCGTGCCCTCAGCAACCTTATTGCCCTTGGCGTCCGTTACCTGGAAGATGAACTGTCCCGCCGTCATGTCGTTGTTATACAGCGTCTTCGTGGCCTTGAGATCGATGCTCGCGGTGCCCGCGCTGTACGAATTGTTGAACTCAAGCGTCACGGGTTCGGCGGCTTTTGTTTCATGCGTCGCGGTAACCGTGCTCTTAAGGTCACCGTCTACGTAGGTTTTAACCGTCAGGACACCAGACTCGTCTGTCACCTTGATCTCCAGGCTGTACTTACAATCGTCGTACGTATAGCCGACATCGCTGCCCTGAGCCTCGAAAACCTCGAAGGTAAAGGTCTTGCCCGCATCGTCACCGGTGAACGTCAGGCCGATGTCCATGGGCACGCTTTCGCTGGCCACGCCGGCATTTTCACCCTCGATCGACATATTGGCGCCCGAGGTGTTCACCGTCACAGGGGCCTTCAGCTTGGCCCGAGCATTCTTGTTGATCGGCGTCAGCGTGAACGCGAACATGTTGCCCACGATGTCGTGGCCCGTAAGGTTCTTCTTGATTTGCAGGCCAACCATTGCATCGTAGTCGACCTCCCGGACATCGTAGATATTGGTGAACGCAGCAGTTGCGGAACCAGTGGCCGGAATCGTTCCTTCAGCAGGTTCGCCGCCTGCGGGTTCAACCTGCTTATAGCCCACGACCGGGGTTTCCTTCACCGTGTACTTCGCACCCGCAGGAAGGCCCGTAATGGTAAGCGACTGACCGCCCGCCAATGAGAACCGTGCAGACCCCTGATCAAAGGTCAGGCTCGTAATGTTCTCACCGCCGGAAGCCGTGTACGTACCCGTAAGAGGGTTGCCGGCGGCATCGGTCACATCGATTGTGAACTCAAACTTTTGAGAATTATCGGTTACCCCATCCTGGCTGCCCGCAAGCTTGACCGTTTTGGAAATGGTCAGTTCGCCGGTCACCTCGTTGTGCGTCGTGTTGGTCTGGATTTCCGGGCCGTTCTCCCCCAGCTGGATGGCGGCGGTGTTGTTGACGGAATCGAGGTTCACCGCGTCCTCAGTCACCTTTACCGTGAAGGAAACCTCGATCTTGTCGCCCTTTTTCTTGTTCTCAAACGTCCAGGTGATAAGCCTATTGGTCTCGATGCCATCGTAAGTGGCGGAGTTATCAACATACTCCGTGCCGGCGGGAACGGTGTCGGTCACGACCACCTTGTCGGCATCTTCGGTAAGCGTGAAGGTCACCTTGTACAGCAGCTCATCGCCCACGCTTACCTTCTTGCCGTCGATACTCACACCGGGGTCGCTCGGCTTGAAAACGTCCTTCTCGGGAACGGGATTCTCCACCACGTTGGTCGTATGACCAGGATCATCCTCACCGAGATAAATAGTTGCCTGATTCTTTACCGTATCATGGTTAACCGCATCATCGATCACCTTAACGGTAAAGCACACCTCACCCGTGGCATAGGGCTCCTGCACGCTCAGATCCCAGGTAATGGTTTTGGTCTCAGGGTCGTACTTGCCCTCGTTGCTTACGCTGTCGTCAACGTATTCCGTGCCGTCAGGAATCTTATCCGTCACCTTGACTGTGGCCGGGGCCGGGTTTCCATCCTCATCAACCGCATCGTTAATCCAGGTCACCTTATAGATGATCTTGCTGCCCACGCCCACCAACTGACCATCGATGATGGCGGTCGGATTATCTGCATCATAGGCGTGCTTGGCGTTCTCAATCCGTGCGTCGGTCACGCGAACCAGGGTCACACCGGTGTACAGGTTGCTAAGATCCTTGTCACCCAGATCCTGCTTGTAGCCCTCACCATGGGTGAAATTATAGTTCTGCAATATTTTGAGCGTGGCCACACCCGTGTCGGTGGTGTAGTACTGCTCGGAGCCTGCGTCGGCCACGTAATCGAGCACGGTATCTGTCTTGTCACTGAAGTGAAGAGACAGCGGCTTTTCGGCAGCGGCCTCTTCGTTCCACGTAATAGTGGTAGCGTTTACGCTTTTAGCCAAGTACGGCATCGCCGTAATGTCATGCAGGGACGAATCCACCTGATTGTTCACGGCAAACTGGCGCATCGATTTCACCAGACGGCCCACGCCGCGCGAAACCTCGATGCCGTCGCCCTCAACGCCCGCGTCGGCATAGACGCCGGAGTCGTTAACGATAATCTTGGTGAGTGCCGTGTTGGTGAGATACCCCTTAGGCGCCGACTCCTCATGGAGCCAGTACAGGCCCGGCTTAAGCTTGTCAAAAATCGCCGCACCTTCGAGGTCGATCTGATCCGGATTGCGATGGAGTGTGCGAGTCTCCTTAGGCTCGCCAACCATCGTGGGATTGCTGCCCAGCACCCACTCGCCATCGACCTGAACGGCAGAGTTCTCGTCGTAAAGCGCAAAGGTGGCGCCGTCCAAAGGCTCGCCCTCGGGGCTGAGCTTCTGAACGATGAAGCGATTCATAATGTTCGGGATGTAGAGGCGCACCGAGAACTGGCGTGCGAACTCATTGGAATTGTCGATCACCAACGTGTTCTCAGCATTGGCATCATCCAGGCTTCCCGCTTCGGTGTAGTAGTACACGCCACGGTAAAGCTGGCCGTCACCATCGCTGTCATTCTCACCGTCGAAAAAGACGTAGTCGAGAATGTCACCGGGAAGGTCGTCGATCGTCGTCTCGTAGGCGCCCGACGAAGCCAGGCGGAACACCGATGCGGTGCTCTTCGCCGCTTCAAGGATATTCTCCTCCGAGTCACCAGCCAGCACAGTCCAGCCGTTGATGGGGTCACCGTACACAGGGCGCCACTCGTCACCGACCTTCTTTTCGATCACGACAAACATCGTGCCACTCTCGATCTGTTCGTCCGTGAGCGCCTTGCCATCCACCTTAACATTGTCCGCCGCGCTTGTAAGCACCTTGGGGAGTGCATAGACGCCGGTCTCCCAGTAGTTGCTACTCGTAGCCACGGTCGACTCAAGCTTTCCCGCAGGCCCTACCTTCTTTTGGAGGTCAAGGATGATATCGCCCGAATCGCGATATCCCGGTTTGGGATTGCTTTCAACGAGCTTCAGCTTCCTCACATTCTTGCTGTCATAAAGCTCCTCGAGCGTGATAGGAAATCCCGTGTTGTCGGTCAGCACCACCGAGCCGTTGATGTCCGTTGTGACCTCGCAGATAAGGTCACCCTGATTGTCGTCGGTGTAGTCGTACACCCGGAAGGTTACGCCGGAAAGCGCCGTACCCGTCTGGTCGATCTTTTGAATGTCGGTTTCGGGCGTGGTCACAAGGTTGTACTTAAGCGACATGTTGGAGTCGGTATTGCCGCGCTCCAAATAGAAAAAGTTCAGCGTGTGATAGCTGTTGTCTACAAAGGTATCACCCATGAAACCCGTCTCTTTGCCAACGGCAGTAAAAATCTCCTTGAGCGTTTTATTCGCATACTCCGTATCCGTACCCGAATCAAACACATTGTTGTTGTTGGCATCTCTGTACACAACAACACGGCCCGTGGCGAAGTTGATCTCTACCGACGATTTATCGTGAATGCCGCCGAGGTCCGCCACAAGCACATCATCGATGAAAATCCAAACGTCGTCATCGCCCGAGAAGTTGTAGGTGACCGCCGTCTTTTTAGTCTCGTCCGTGTGGCCACTCCAGCGCTGCACGAAGCGCGTCGACATGGTCATGCCGAAATAATGGTTGATAACCTTGTTCTTGGAATTAAGGGTCGTCTGGACAAGCTTATCGCCTTGCTCTTTCAGCACCTGGCTCGCCGTGTTAAACGGGAAGAACTGCCCGTTAGGCGAAGCGCCGCCAGCCATAACGCCCCACGTGTCGTAGAGCGTGAACGCGTTGCTCTGGCTCTTGAATTCAGCGAAATTCACCTGGCTGTTGTAATAGTAGTAGCCCGCTTTGTCGATCTGCAACAGACCCTGAGTACCCAGATACGCCTGCTTCCCTTCAAGAGGCGTTGCATCGAAAAGGTATGCGAGCGACTGGCTGCTGCCTACGTTACCGTTGTTCAGCAGCGGGTAACCGTCGGCGCCAAGCGTATCCGCGACGATACCGAAGCGCGGACGCGCGCTCTGCGTCCACTTATTAAGATTGCTGGCGTTTGTAGTTTCGCTCGAATCTCCGCCCATGCCCATACCAAACTTGAGCGCATGGTCCTTGTTGATGCCAATCTTTTGATAGTCCGCCACGTCGCCATTGTCGGGGCTATTCTGTGCGTCCGTCCAATAATCGAACAGATTGATAGTGGTCCCCTGGGGAGACACGCCCGATACGGTGTGGTCTTCCAACGCCGCCCATGCCGCGCTGGGAACGCACGCTAACGTGAAAAGCGCAAGCGCAAGGCAACGGGCAACGAGCTTAGAAGCGCCCCCTCCCGCTAGGTTTTTCCTACCAAAACGACCCATAACAGACCCCTTTGCAACGACCCGTCTGTTGCGTCCCCTTCGCTCACCCGACCCGACATTTTGATGAACATTTGGGACAATATCCCGATATTCGTTTGTCACTCTAACACCAAAAATGTTGCGCAACAGCACGCCTTTTGCCGTTGTTGAACCCACGTGGTTGGATATCTGTCGGATTGTTGCAAGGTGCGGGCGCGTAAATACCCACACCCTGCGATACGCTCGGCTCTGTAAATCCACAAGTTCTTCACATAATGTCAACAAGAACCGTGTCGCGCGGAATGGGAGGCAAGGGCTCTCGGAGACACTTTGGAACAATACCCCCGTGGAGGCACCGCCGACATCCCGCAAACGGGACGCTATGAGAAGTAAGGGAAAAGCGGTTAGTCCCACGCCTCACGGCCGCGCAGCGCGCGCAGGCCGATGTCGTGGCGAAGCGTCTTGCCCTCGAAGTCGATTGAATCGCAAGCTGCGTAGGCCAGATCGCGCGCAGCCTCGAACGTGGGCGCGAGCGCCGTCACGTTGAGCACGCGGCCGCCGTCGGTGAGCACCTGTCCGTCCTCGCCCACGCGCGTGCCCGCGTGGTAGACGGTCACGCTCTCCATGGCCTCGGCGTCCTCGATACCGGTGATGACCTTGCCCTTCTCGTACGAGCCGGGATAGCCGGCGCTCGTGAGGACGACGGACACGGCGTACTCGGGGCGCCAGGAGAGCTCGACGGCGTCCAGGCGCCGCTCGGCGCAGGCCAGCATGACCTCGACCAGGTCGTTCTCCAGACGCGGCAGGATGACCTGGGTCTCCGGGTCGCCGAAGCGCGCGTTGAACTCGAGCACCTTGGGGCCGGCGGGCGTGAGCATGAAGCCGCCGTACAGGCAGCCGCGGTAATCGATGCCCTCGGCGGCGAGCTCGGCCACCACGTCGTCCATGATCTGCTCCATGGCGGCGTGCTCCTCGTCGGTCACGATGGGCACGGGGCTGTACACGCCCATGCCGCCCGTGTTGGGGCCAAGGTCGCCCTCGAGCGCGCGCTTGTGGTCCTGCGAGGTGTCCATGGGGCGCACGGTCTTGCCGTCGGTGAACGCCAGCAGCGAGCACTCGGGGCCGGTGAGCATCTCCTCGATGACCACCGTGGAGCCCGCGTCGCCGAAGGCGCCGGAGAAGCACTCGCGCACGGCCTCCTCGGCCTGCGCGAGCTCGGTCGCCACCACGACGCCCTTGCCGGCCGCCAGGCCGTCGGCCTTCACCACGAGCGGAGCGCCCTGCCCGCGCACGTAGGCGAGCGCGCTCTCCTCGTCCGTGAAGGAGCCGTAGGCGGCAGTGGGG